>NZ_JBFAOO010000039.1:0-49867 GCF_040675265.1 Microbispora sp. NPDC049633 | reverse complement strand
GTCGGCCGCCATCTCGATCAGCTTCGGGGCGATGCTCCGCAGTGCGGAGTCGGCCATCGGCTATCTGGGGCTGTCGCTGCTGCCGCCGGGGCGGGAGGAGGCCCAGCACTGGGACGGCGACGTACGCGGCCGGTTCGGTTATCTGCGCGGCACGCTGGAGATGTACGGCCCTCGCCTGCCGGCGTCGGCCGCGGACGCCGTCGCGGCCGTCAACGGCGTCGCGGAGACCCTGTCCCGGGCCGGCACGGCCGCCTCCCGGCGTCCGGGCCTGTTGCGCCGGTATCGCGCGGCGTCGGACGCCGTCCTGGCCGCCTGCGGCCGTTCCTGAGAACGCGGAAGGGGCCCGCTCCACCGAGCGGGCCCCCTCGTGCTGTGAGTCGGTCGCGCTGTGGATCAGCCGGCGATCTTGCCGGTGTTGAAGGCGACGTTCTTGTTGGTGTTGTCGGCGCCGTACTCGTAGATGCCGATCGTCGCCTCGGCCGGGTCACCGGCCTCGTTGAACTCGATCGGGCCGGACGCGCCGTCGAAGTCGATGTCCTTGCCGGCCGACAGCAGGTCGTTGCAGGACTTGAAGTCCTTGCACTTCTCGCCGCCGCTGGAGACCTCCTGCAGCTTGGCCGCGATGTCCTTCGGCGCGTCGCTCTTGGCCGCGATCGCCGCGAGCGCGCTGAGGATCGTGGCGTCGTACGACTCGGGGCCGTAGTTGAAGTCCTTGAGGTTCGGGTCGACCGTCATCAGCTTGGCCTTGAAGTCGTCGGAGACCTGGGCGCCCGGCTGGGTGCCCTTCGCGCCGTCGAGCGTCCCCTTGGGGAAGCCGTCCTTGCCCGTGCCGTAGTTGGACAGGTTGCCGTCGACGAAGTAGTACTTGACCTTCTTGGCGGTCAGGCCCTGCTTGACGAGCTCAGGAATGATCTTCTTGGTCTCGTCGAAGCCGATCAGCGCGATGGCCTTCGGGTTGGCTTCCTTGATCTTGGCGACGTCCGCCGAGTAGTCGGCCGCCTTCGGGTCGTAGATGACCTTCTCCACGACCTGGCCGCCGCCGCCCTCGACCGCCTTCTGGACGTTGTCCGCGAGGCCCGTGCCGTACGCGTCCTGGAGGGCCAGGATGCCGACCGTGTCGTTGCCGTCGGCGAGGATAAGGTCGCCGAGGACACGGCCCTGCAGCACGTCCGGCGGAGCCGTACGGAAGTACAGGCCCTTGTCGTTGTAGGTGGTGAACTGGTCGGAGGTGTTCGCCGGCGAGATCTGCACGACGCCCGCACCAGTGATCTTGTCGATGACCGACAGCGACACCGAGGACGAGGCGGCACCCACGACCACGTCGGCCTTCTGCTGCAGCAACTTGTCGACAGACTGGGACGCAATGTTGGTCGACGTGTCACCCGAGTCGGTGTCGATCTGGACCACCGGCTTGCCGAGGACGCCGCCGGCGTCGTTGATCTCCTTCACCGCCAGCCCGACACCCGCGAACTCCGGCGGACCGAGGAAGGCGAGCGAACCGGTCTGCGGCAGCAGCGTGCCGACGGTGAGAACGCCGTCGCCCTGCGCCGTGTCGGCGGCGGGCGCCGAGGACGACTGCGCCGCCGGCGCCGAGGAAGCCGGCGCGGCGCTGTCCTCACCACCGCTACAGGCCGTCAGCGCGAGGCTGGCGGCCGCGGCGACGGCCAGCGCCCGCCCGAGGGGGGCAATGCGGATCATGAAAGCATCTCCTTCATCCAGGCCCGGGAATCGTCAGCGCAGCCGACTGGTCCCGATCGAATGGCTGAAAGGTACATAGGCCGGGCACGGCCCGACCAGGGATGCATCAGAACTGTCCGCACTTGGATGCGGAGTCGTAATAACTCCTCAACTTAGCGGGACGGCCCCTGACCAGGAGTCTTCTCCTCCGAGTCCAGCAGGGGGACGTTCAGGCCGGCGGCTGGGCCTCGCCGCCGCTCTCGTTCACCACGATCTGGGCGACCTGGCGCATGCTCAGACGCCGGTCCATGGACGCCTTCTGGATCCACCGGAAGGCCTGCGGCTCGGTCCACCCGTGCTGGGCCATGAGCAGGCCCTTCGCCCGCTCCACGAGCTTCCTGGTCTCCAGCCGCTCCGACAGCGTGGAGACCTCCTTCTCCAGCGCGGCGATCTCCTCGTGCCTGCTGACCGCCATCTCGATCGCGGGAACCAGGTCGCCCTTGGTGAACGGCTTGACCAGGTAGGCCATCGCGCCCGCGTCCCTGGCGCGCTCGACCAGGTCACGCTGGGAGAACGCGGTGAGGATGAGGCACGGCGCGATCCGTTCGGAGACGATCCGCTCGGCCGCCGAGATGCCGTCGAGCACGGGCATCTTGACGTCGAGGATCACCAGGTCGGGGCGGAGCTCCATGGCGAGCTTGACCGCCGTCTCTCCGTCGCCGGCCTCGCCGACCACTGCGTAACCGTCCTCTTCGAGCATCTCCTTCAGGTCGAGGCGGATCAGCGCCTCGTCTTCCGCGATCACCACTCGCCGCTGCGTACTCACGCACAAGAGGTTACCGAGGTCCGCTACATTAGGAACACGGCAGGGGATGCCCTAAGCGATCTCCAAGAAGATCGACCGTTAGGGTGCCACCCTCTGCCAAACCGGACAAATCTGGATAGCCCCGATAGACCAATCGGCAGAGTCGATGGCCTCAAAATCCATTCAGTGTGGGTTCGAATCCCACTCGGGGCACTCTCACCCTTAGCGGTCACCCGAGAACTGCCAGTGGTCACTGCCACCCCGCGCTACCTGTTCAAGAACGAGTCCGCCGGCATCCTCAGGCTGTACGGGGAGGCGCTGGACCGTCTCGGCGTCGCATGGCGCTACAACAAACGCAACGAGATCTCGGTCGCCAGGCGGGACGCCGTGGCCCGCCTCGACGAGTTCGTGGGTCCGAAGTTCTGAGCCCCGCGATCACCAGCCGCCCGGGAGGAGGCGTACGGCGTCGAGGGCGAGGGAGAGCTCGACGACGTCCAGCGGCCGGGCCAGCGACCGGCCGGTGAGCTGCTCGATGCGGCGCACCCGGTTGAAGACGGTGTTGCGGTGACAGTAGAGCTCGGCCGCCGCCCGGGCCGCGGACCCCTCGCAGCGCAGCCACGCCTCCAGCGTCGCCAGCAGCACGCCGCCGTCGGGTGAGGCGAGGATCGGGCCGAGGACGCCGCCCGCGAGGTGCCCGGCCAGCTCCGGCTGGCAGACCACCAGGGCGGCGGGCAGCCGCCGGTCGAGCCGCGCGACCTCCGGCGCGCTCCCCGAGCAGGTGCGCATCGCCACCTCCGCCAGGCGGCGGGCCGTGCCGAGGTCGGCGAGGCTCTCCACCACCGGGCTGACACCGGCGCTCGCGCAGACGACCGGGGTGATGGCGGCGACCAGGTCGTCCAGCTCCCGGTCGCCGAGGTACACGACCGCCATCTCCAGGTCCGGGCGCATGCGCCACAGGAAGCGCAGCCCGCCGATCTCGTCGGGGCGGTGCACCCGGTCGGGCTGCGCGGGCAGCCGCGTTGTGACGACCGCATAGCGGCCGTGCTCCGGCAGGCCGAGGGCGCCGGCGGCCACGCCGGCCACCGCCGGGTCGGCGCGGCCCTCCAGGAGGGCGTCGAGCATGGCGTTGACGCGCTGGTTGGTCCGGCCGAGCAGCTCGTTCTCCCGGCGGCGGTAGGCGTCGGCCGCCGCCACGGCCTGCCTGTCGATGGCGTGCCACACGTGGGTGGCGCTGCGCAGCAGGGCGGGCAGCCGCTCCTGGCCCTGGTCGCCGATGATGTCGATCACGCCGTTCCAGGTGACCTGCGCGGCCAGGCGGTAGCTGCGCATGAGCGAGTCCAGCGGAAGGCCGAACTCGGCCCGTCTGCGCCCGACCGTCTGGGCGTAGGCGACGTCACGCCGCTCGTGCCGGGGCTGCAGGATCGCGGTGATGCCGATCCGCAGCCCTTCGTGGGTGCTCTTCCAATGGTCCTCGTAGGGGACCGTCATGCGGTAGGCCTCGTCGCTGTCCCTGCCGCGCTTCACCAGCTCGTCTGCGAGCTGGGGAAGCCGTTCCAGCAGTCCTGCGGCGGAGGTCCGCAGCAGTTCCCGGACCTCGGAGTCCGTCCTGGACCTCATGTCCCGAATGTGCCAGCCGGCGGCGTCCGGAACAAGGTTCGGTTCTCGTTTCGTGATGCGGGATTGTGCTGGAGCACAGGGCACGACCGGCGGGCATGGGCTGGGGTCCCGACTTGACTCCCGGCGCTGGACGGCCCTCGACCGCGCTGGGTTGGGTGTGCCTTCATCGAAGTCACAGGAGGCGCGGATGTCTGGTGAGTCGGGCCGGCGGACCGGTGGCCCAAAGACCGGGGGCCTCGAGATCAAGGGTCTGGAGGTGCGGTACGGCCCCGTGCGCGCCCTGCGCGGCGTCGACCTGGCCGTGCCCCTGGGCACGGTGGCCGCGGTGCTCGGCGCGAACGGCGCGGGCAAGACGACGCTGCTGCGCGCGGTGTCGGGGACGCTGCGGTTCCACCGGGGCGCGATCACGTCGGGGACAGTCTCCTTCGGCGGGTCCCGCCTCGACGGCGCGCAGGCGGCGGCCGTCGTACGGCGCGGCGTGGTCCAGGTGCCGGAGGGACGGCGGGTGTTCGCCCGGATGACCGTGGCGGAGAACCTGCGCGCCGGGGCACTGGGCGTGCCCGGCAGGCGCGCGGCGGCGGCCCGCGAGCGGGTGCTGGAGCTGTTCCCGGTGCTGGCCGAGCGGGCGCACCAGCGCGCGGGCCTGCTGTCGGGCGGCGAGCAGCAGATGCTGGCGATCGGCCGGGCGCTCATGGCCGGTCCCTCGCTGTTGCTGCTCGACGAGCCCACGCTCGGACTCGCGCCGTTGGCGGCGGCCCGGATCGCCGACACCGTGCGGCAGATCAACGTCCAGGGCACGTCGGTGCTGCTGGTGGAGCAGAACGCGGCGATGGCGCTCGCGCTGGCCGAGCGGGCGTACGTGCTGGAGGTGGGCGAGGTGACGCTGGCGGGACCGGCGGCGGACCTGGCGTCCAGCGACGAGGTGCGCCGCCGCTACCTCGGCGTCGGCGCGCCCCACACAGACCGACCGGTCGGTACCGACCCCGGCGACCCCGGCGCCGCCGACGGCCACGAGAGGCACGAGAGGACCAGGCTGGCGAGATGGACGGCATGACCCGCCACCGCGGCGCATCGCACACACTCCCCGCGAGGCGCCTCCGCACGTCCCCCGCAAACCAACCGGTCGGTACGTCCGCCGAGGACGGTCCGGCGGAACTCGTGGTCAGCGAGGTGACGGTCCGCTTCGCCGGGCTCACCGCGCTCGACGCGGTCGGCTTCACCGTGGCTCCGGGCAGCGTGCACGCGCTGATCGGCCCGAACGGCGCGGGCAAGTCCACCTGCTTCAACGTGCTGTCGGGCGTCTACCGCGCCACCTCCGGAAGCGTGCGCTTCGGCGGCGCCGAGCTGACCACGCTGCGCCCGCACCGGGTGGCGGCGCTGGGCGTGGCCCGGACCTTCCAGAACATCGCCCTGTCCCCGCACCTCACGGTCCGCGACAACCTCATGCTCGGCCGGCACCGCCTGACCAGGGCGGGATTCGTCTCGGCCGGTCTGCGGCTGCCCTCGGCCAGGCGCGAGGCCGTACGGCACGGCGCGCGGGTCGAGGAGATCGCCGAGTTCGCGGGCGTCGGCGAGGCGCTGCCCGTGCCGGTGGGCCTGCTGCCGTACGGCGTGCAGAAGCGGGTGGAGCTGGCCCGGGCGCTGTGCATGGAGCCGCGGCTGCTCCTGCTGGACGAGCCGGTCGCGGGGATGAACGGCGGCGAGCGGCGGGAGATGGCCGCCCTCATCCAGTCGGCGCGCGAGAGCCTCGGCATCTCGATCCTGCTGGTCGAGCACGACATGGGCATGGTCATGCGGATCGCCGACGCGGTGACCGTGCTCGACTTCGGCAGGCGGATCGCGGACGGCCCGCCCGCGCAGGTCCAGCGCGACCCCGAGGTCGTCCGCGCCTACCTCGGCGACTTCGGCTCCGGCGGTTTGGGCGGGGAGGCGTGATGGCGGTCTTCCTGGAGCTGCTCGTCAACGGGATCTCGGTCGGGGCCGTGTACGCGCTGATCGCGCTCGGCTTCGTGGTGATCTTCAAGGCGACCGAGGTGGTCAACTTCACGCACGCGTCGCTGCTGCTGGCCGGCGGTTATGTGGTCGCCAGGCTGCACCCGCTGGCCGGGTTCTGGGCGGCGCTGGCGGCGGGGATCGCGGCGGCGGCGGTGGTCGGTGCGCTGGTGGAGTTCCTGATCCTGCGCCGGGCGCACGTCGGCTCGCGCGGCGTGCTGGCCATCGTCACGATCGGCGTGGACATCCTGCTCACGACCGAGCTCACCCGTCGGATCGGCACCGAGGTGCTCGCCCTGGGCGACCCCTGGGGCGACCGGGTGCTGCGTCTGGGCCCGATCACGGTCGCCGAGACCCGTGTCGTGGCCCTCGCGGTCGCGGCCGCGCTGATCGTGGTGTTCCTGCTCGCCTTCAAGTTCACCGGCTGGGGCGTGGCGATGCGCGCCACGGCCGAGGACGCCGAGACCGCCGCGCTGATGGGCGTACGGCTCGGCCGGGTCTCGCTCAGCGCGTGGGCCGTCGCCGGGGCGCTGGCCGCGGTCGCGGCGATGTTCCTGTGCGTCTTCCCGACGCCGGGCCTCGACCGGGGCACGGCCGCGGCCGCGATGAAGGCGTTCCCCGCGGCCATCCTCGGCGGGCTCGACTCGACCACCGGGGCGCTGGCAGGAGGGCTGATCGTGGGCGTCACCGAGACGCTGATGAGCGGCTACCAGAGCGAGCTCGCCTTCCTGGGCCGCGGCATCGGCGACGCGGCGCCGTTCCTCGTGATGATCGTGATCCTGCTGCTGCGGCCCTCCGGGCTGTTCGGCACGAAGGAGCGGGCCCGTGTCTGACTCCACACCCACAGCCGCGACGTCCACCCCCGGTACGCCCGCACGGCGCGCGTACCGGCCCCTCCGGGCCGCGCTCTGGCTCACGGTGCTCGCGGCGGCCGTGGTGGTGCCGTTCTACCTGGAGGGGTTCTGGCTGCAGGCGGGGCTGTTCGCGATGTCGGCGGCGATCGGCGCCATCGGGATCAACCTGCTGACCGGGGCGACCGGGCAGCTGTCCCTGGGGCATGCCTTCTTCCTCGCGGCCGGCGCGTACTCCTACGTCTACCTGTCGTCGGACCTGGGGCTGCCCACACCGCTCGCGGCCGTGGCGGCGGTGGCCGTCGCGGGCGTGTGCGGCGGGCTGTTCAGCCCGATCGCGGGCCGCCTCAGGGGCGCCTACCTCGGCATCGCCACGCTCGCCCTGATCTTCGTCGGCCAGCACATCCTGTTCAACGCCGAGCCCGTGACCGGCGGCTTCAACGGGCGGCCGGTGCCGCCGATGGAGCTGTTCGGGTTCGTCTTCGCCGACACCCCGGAGCTGGTGGTGCTGAACGTGCCGTTCGGGTCGCTCGAACGGCTGTGGTTCCTCGGGATCGCGCTGCTCGCGGGCGCGGCGGCGTTCGCCCGGGGCGTGCTGCGCGGCCGTCCCGGTCTGGCGATGAACACGATCAGGGACCACGAGATCGCCGCGGGCGTCATGGGCGTCCCGGTCGCCCGGTACCGCGCGGGCGTGTTCGTCCTGTCGTCCATGTACGGCGGGCTCGCCGGGGTGCTGGTCGCCCTGGTCTTCCAGCAGGTCGTGCCGGATTACTTCGGCATGCTGCTGTCGCTCGACTACCTCGCGATGATCGTGATCGGCGGCCTGGGATCGGTCGCCGGGGCGGTCGCCGGGGCCGCGTTCGTCTCCCTGCTCCCCCAGTTGCTCACCCGCTACAGCGACGCGCTGCCGCTGGTGGCCGAGCCGGGTTCCGGCGGGGTCTCCCCCGCCGAGGCCGCGCGGATCCTCTACGGCGCCGCCGTCGTCGCGGTGGTGCTGTTCCTGCCCGGCGGTCTGGCCGGGCTCGCCACGCGGCTGGGCCGCGTTCGACTCAAGGAGCTCAAATGGGCGAAATCGGCACCCGCGCCGGCATCGCGGCGTTAGCCCTGCTGTCCCTGGCCGTCGCGACCTCGGCCGCGGGGTGTGCCAGCGACAAGGCGACGGGCGGCGGCGCGAACGCCGGGGCGGTGAGCGGGGACGGGGTCAAGACCGGCCCCGGTGTCACGGCCACCACGATCACCGTGGGCGCGCTCACCGACCTGACCGGCCCGTACGCGTCGTTCGGCAAGAGCCAGACGCAGGCGCAGCAGCTGTACTTCGACCAGGTCAACGCCGGCGGCGGGGTCTGCGGCCGCAAGTACGAGCTGGTCGTCCGCGACCACGGCTACGACACGCAGAAGGCGGTGGCGGCCTACACCGAGGTCGCGCCCAGGTCGGCGGCGATCGCGCAGTTCATCGGATCCCCGATGATCACCGCGCTGAAGCAGCGCATCGACGGCGACAAGCTGCTGACGATCCCGATGGCGTGGGCGACCACGCTGCTCGGCAGCCGGGCCATCCAGGTGACCGGCACGACGTACGACATCGACATGATCAACGGGGTCGAGTTCCTCAGGAAGGAGAAGGGCGTCAAGTCCGGCGACAAGATCGGTCACCTGTACTTCGAGGGCGACTACGGCGAGAGCTCGCTGAACGGCTCGAAGTACGCCGCGGACAAGCTCGGCCTGCAGCTCGTCGAGCAGAAGATCAAGGCGACCGACCAGGACATGAGCGCGCAGGTGGCGGCGTTCAAGGCGGCCGGGGTGAAGGCCGTGCTCGTCTCGGTGGGCCCCCGGCAGACGGCCTCGCTGGTCGGCGTGTCCCTCGCCAAGGGCATGGACGTGCCGTTCGTCGGCAGCAACTCGGCGTACTCGCCGCAGCTGCTCGGCACGCCGGCCGCGCCGGCCCTGCTCAAGGACTTCTACTACGTGACGGCGGGGACGCCGGTCAGCGCGAAGAACCCGGCGATGCAGAAGCTGGTGGCCGACTACCAGGCGAAGTACCCCGGCGAGACGCTCGACAGCGGGGTGGCCAGCGGCTGGAGCGCCGCGATGATCGTGGACGAGGCGATGAAGAAGGCGTGCGAGGCCAAGGACCTCAGCCGGGACGGCGTCCTGACCGCCCACCGCTCGCAGTCGAGCTTCGGCGGCGACTTCGGCACGCCGATGGACTTCACGTTCTTCGACAAGCCCGCCTCCCGCTCGTCGTACGTGCTCAAGCCCGACAAGGCGGCGCTCGGCGGCGCGGTGGTCTTCAGGGAGCCGGAGGTCTCCGAGCTGGCGAAGGACTACCCGGTGCCGGTGGGCTGACCCGCGAGGGGCCACGTCCGCGCCGGTGGGGCACTGGCTAGTATCCCCATGCCGAACAATCGTCTGGAGAATCGATGCGACGCACCATCTACGGCGAGGACCACGAGGCCTTCCGCGACTCCGTGCGGCAGTTCGTGATCCGCTCGGTCGCCCCGAGGGCCGAGGAGTTCATCGAGCGCCGGCTGATCGACCGCGAGGTGTGGCGGGAGGCCGGCCGGCAGGGACTCCTCGGCCTGGAGGTCCCCGAGGAGTACGACGGCGCGGCGGCGGGCGACTACCGCTTCAACGCCGTGCTCACCGAGGAACTGGCCGGGGTGGGCATGGCTCTGGCGTCCAGTTTCAGCATCCACTTCGACGTGGTCGCGCCGTACCTGGTGGAGCTGACGACGGACGAGCAGAGGAAGCGCTGGCTGCCGCCGTTCTGCTCGGGAGAGATGATCACGGCGATCGGCATGACCGAGCCGAGCGGCGGGTCGGACCTGGCGGCACTGCGCACCACCGCCGTCAGGGACGGCTCCGACTGGATCGTCGACGGCTCCAAGACGTTCATCACCAACGGCTACCAGGCCGACCTCGTCGTGGTCGCGGCCCGGACCAGCCCGGAGAAACGGGCCAAGGGCATCACGCTGTTCGCGGTCGAGGAGGGCATGCCCGGCTTCCACCGGGGGCGCAAGCTCGACAAGGTCGGCCAGCCGGAGGCCGACACGGCCGAGCTGTTCTTCGAGGGCGTGCGAGTGCCGGCCGCCAACGTGATCGGCGAGGTGGACCGGGGATTCGTCGCGATGATGGAGCGCCTCCCCCAGGAACGGCTCGGCAGCGCGGTCACCAACATCTCGCACGCCGCCGCCGTGCTCGCCGAGACCCTGTCGTACGTGAAGGAGCGCAAGGCGTTCGGCCAGGCGATCGGCAGCTTCCAGTACAACAAGTTCACCCTCGCCGACCTCGTCACCAAGGTCGAGGTGACCCGGGCGTACGTCGACCAGTGCGTGGCCGCCCACGCCGACGGCGAGCTGACGGCGGTCGACGCGGCCAAGGCCAAGATGTGGACCGCCGAGGTGCAGAACCAGGTGATCGACGCCTGCGTGCAGCTCTACGGCGGCTACGGCTACATGAAGGAGTACCGCGTGGCGCGGGCCTGGATGGACGCCCGGGTGACCCGGATCTGGGCGGGATCCAACGAGATCATGCGCGAGATCGTCGGCCGGGATCTGGGCCTGTGAACGACCGGACGGCATACCCCCACTGGCGGGACGTGCCCACCCGGTGGAAGGACAACGACGTCTACGGGCACGTCAACAACGTCGTGCACTACTCGCTGATGGACACCGTGATCAACACCTGGCTGATCGAGGAGGCCGGGTTGGACATCCACGAGGGCCCGGCCATCGGGCTGTGCGTCGAGTCGCGCTGCTCCTACCGGGCCTCGGTGTCCTTCCCCCAGGTGATCAGCGTGGGTCTGCGGATCGGTCATCTGGGCCGCTCCAGCGTCCGCTACGAGCTCGGCCTGTTCACCGGGGACACACTGGTCGCCGAGGGCGACTTCACCCACGTCTTCGTGGACCGGCACACCCGCCGCCCCGTGGAGATCGGCCCGCCCCTGCGTCCCGCAATGGAACGCCTCCTACCCCGGCCCCCGGCGTGATCGCGTGGCCGGCTCAGCGGCCGTGCACCGGTACGCGGGAAGCAGGTCAGGCGAGGCTGTCGAGCCAGGCGCGGTGGAGACGGGCGAACCGGCCGGCGCCGGCGATGAGACGGTCGGGCGGGCCGTCCTCCACGATGCGGCCGTGCTCCATGACGAGCACCCGATCGGCGATCTCCACGGTGGACAGGCGGTGGGCGATGATGAGCGCGGTCCGGTCGGCGAGGATCGTCCGCAGCGCCCGCTGCACCAGCCGCTCACTCGGTACGTCGAGGCTGGAGGTGGCCTCGTCCAGGATCAGCACGGCGGGGTCGGCGAGGAAGGCCCGGGCGAACGCGACGAGCTGCCGCTGCCCCGCCGACATGCGGCCGCCGCGCTTGCCGACCTGCGTCTCGTACCGGCCGGGGAGCGCCGAGACGAACGTGTGGGCGCCGATGGCCTCGACGGCCCGCTCGATCTCCGCGTCCGGCGCCCCGGGCCGCCCGAACCGCACGTTGTCCGCGATCGTCCCGCTGAACAGGTAGTTCTCCTGGGTGACCATCACCACGTGGCGGCGCAGCGTGTCCTCATCCAGGTCGCGCAGGTCGACGCCGTCGAGCAGCACCCGCCCGGCGACCGGGTCGTGGAACCGGGCGATGAGCTTGGCCAGCGTGGTCTTGCCCGCGCCCGTGGTGCCGACGACGGCCACGGTCTGCCCCGCGGGGATCTCCAGGTCGAGCAGCGGCAGCACCGGCGGGCCGTCGCCGTAGGCGAACCGGACGGCCTCGAAACGCAGCGCCCCGGCGGCGCGCGGCAGCGGCACCGGGCGGCGCGGTTCGGCCACCGAGGGCCGCTCCTCCAGCACGCCCGACAGCTTCTCCAGCGCCGCCCCCGCGGACTGCAGGGCGTTGTAGAACTGCGAGATCTCCTGCATCGGCTCGTAGAACTGCCGCAGGTAGAGAAGGAACGCGGCCAGCACGCCGACCGTGACCGTGCCGCGCAGCGCGAGCAGGCCGCCGTACAGCAGGACGGCGGCGACCGTCACGTTGCCGATCAGCTTGATGCCGGGCATGAACACCGCGACCAGGCGCATGCCGCGGGTGTTGGCGGCCCGGTAGCCGTCGTTGAGCCGCTCGAAGATCTCCTGGTTGCGCGGCTCCCTGCGGAACGCCTGCACCGCGCGGATCCCGGTCATCGACTCCACGAAGTGGACGATGACCAGCGCGACCGCCTCCCGCGTACGGCGGTAGACGACGCTCGACTGGCGGCGGAACCACCGGGTGAACAGCAGCAGGACCGGCAGCGGCAGCAGCGCCACCAGACCGAGGCGCACGTCGAGCACGAGCAGCATGACGGCGGTGCCGCACAGCGTGAGCACGGCCGTGACCAGGCCGTCGAATCCGGACTCGAGCAGCTCCGCGATGGCGTCCACGTCGGAGGTGAGCCGGGAGATGACCCGCCCCGAGGTGTACTTCTCGTGGAACGGCAGCGACAGCCGCTGGAAGTGGTCGAAGACCCGGCGGCGCAGCTCCAGCAGGATGTCCTGGCCGATCCGGCCCGACATCTGCAGGAACGCCTGCCGGGTGAACGCCTGCGTGAGCGCCGCGGCCAGCACCGCGCCGACGATCGCGAGCAGCGTGCCCGCGCCCTGCCCGCGCAGCATGGGCGGGATGCCGTCGTCGATGCCCGCCTTCACCAGGTACGGCAGGGCCAGTCCGGCCACGTTGGACACCACGATGACCGCGGTGAGCACGGCGATCGCCCGGCGGTGCGGGCGCAGCAGGTCGCCGAGCAGCCGGCGCGACCGGGTGCGCAGCAGCAGGGAGACGCGCTCCGGGATCTCGTCCCGGTCCTCCGCCGCCACCCCCCGCCAGGCTGTGTTCCCCGCTCGCTCGGTGTTCCCCGCTCGCTCGGTGTTCCCCGCTCGCTCGGTGTTGCCCGCTTCGCGGGTCATCGGATCGAACCCTCGGGGTCGAGGTCGGCGTCCTGGGCGAGCAGTTCGCGATACTCCGGCACGTCCGACAGCAGGTCGCCGTGGCGGCCGACGTGGGTGACGGTGCCGTCGCGCAGCAGCGCCACCCGGTCGGCGAGCAGCACGGTCGAGGCGCGGTGCGCCACGACGATGCCGGTGGCCTCCGCGAGCACCCGCCGCAGCGCCTCCTCGACCAGCGCCTCGGTCTCCACGTCGAGCGCCGACAGGGTGTCGTCGAGGACGAGCACCCGCGGCCTGCCGAGCACGGCCCTGGCCAGCGCGAGCCGCTGCCGCTGACCGCCCGACAGCGACATCCCCTGCTCCCCGATGCGGGTGTCGAGGCCCCACGGCAGGTCGTAGGCGAACGTCGCCTGCGCGATCTCCAGCGCCTGCCTGATCTGCTCCTCGGAGGCGTGCCCGTGGCCGAGCGTCACGTTCTCGCGCACGCTCATCGAGAAGAGCGTGGGCTCCTCGAACGCGGTGGCGACCACCGAGCGCAGCGAGGTCAGCGACAGGTCCCGCACGTCGCGCCCGTCGATCGTGACGCGGCCGGCGGTGACGTCGAGCAGGCGGGGCACGAGCGCGGTCAGCGTGGTCTTGCCCGACCCGGTGGCCCCCACGAGCGCGACGGTCTCCCCCGGCCGCACCTCCAGCCACACGTCGCGCAGCACCGGACGGTCGGCTCCCGGGAAGCGGAACCCCGCGCCCTCGAAGCGCACGTGACCGCGCGGGCGATCGATGACGGCCGGGCCGCCGCTGATCGCGGGCACCGTGTCGAGCACCTCGACCACCCGGTCGGCCGAGGTCATCGCCTCCTGGCCCATGGCGAGGATGTATCCGAGCGAGGCGACCGGCCAGACGAGCTGGAGGACCAGCGTGGTGAAGGCGACCAGCGTGCCGAGCGTCAGCGCGCCGGCGCCGACCGCGATCGCGCCCAGCAGCAGGACCAGGGCGAGGGTGACGTTCGGCACGACCTCGAGGAAGGTGAAGAACCGCGAGGCCAGTCGCACCTTCTCCAGCGAGGTGCGGCGGATCTCGCGCGCGGCGGCGGCGAAGTTCGCGAAGACGTACCCGCGCCGGCCGAACGCCTTGACCGTGCGGATTCCCACGGCCGACTCCTCGACCAGTGTGGCGAGGTCGCCCTGCTGGTCCTGCACCTGCCGGGAGATGACGATGTAGCGCCGCTCGAACCGCAGCGACAGGGCCACGACCGGGACGGCGGAGACGGCGACGACCAGGCCGAGCGGCCAGTACATCCGCAGGAGCACCACGGCGACCGCGGTGAGCTGCAGGATGTTCATGATCAGGAACAGCACGCCGAAGCCGAGGAACCGGCGGATCGTGGACAGGTCGGTCGTCGCCCGGGACAGGAGCTGGCCCGACTGCCACCGGTCGTGGAAGCTCATCGGCAGCCGCTGGAGGTGCCGGTAGAGGTCGTCGCGGATGGCGGTCTCCAGGCCGAGGACCGGCCCCGCCTGCGACCATCGGCGGACGAACGTGAGGACCGCCTCGGCGACGCCGAGGCCGAGGGCCAGCAGCCCGAGCGGGACCAGCCCGCCGTGATCCCCGTGGGCCACGGGTCCGTCGATGATCTCCTTGCCCACGAGCGGGATCACCGTGCCGGCGGCGATCCCGAGCAGCGCCGCGAGCCAGGACACCACCAGGCTGCGCCGGTACGGGCGTAAATAGGACCGCAACCGCCACAACGAGCCCCACGAGGACCGGCGGACACCGGGCCCCAGTGCCTTTTCCGGTGCCTGTGCCTGTGGGGAGTCCATCAACGGGCGCAGCGCTCCTCCGGCGTCTGACAGGACAGGACGACTCGCTCCTGCCATGCTCCGTCGAAGGGCGCCGCGCCTTCAAGGGGTTTTCGCCCGCCGCCGGGTGTCACAGCCCGGCGGAGCCGGGCCGGGGCGCAGCCCGGCGGAGCCGCCTCAGCGCGGGTGGGCGACCGCCGAGCCGATGGTGTGGACGCGCAGCGCGTTGGTGGACCCGTGGTTGCCGGGCGGCGAGCCGGCCACGACGACGACCTTGTCGCCCTTCTCGCAGACACCGAGCGACAGCAGCGAGGCCTCCACCTGGCGGACCATGTCGTCGGTGTGGTGGACGAACGGGACCTCGAACGTCTCCACGCCCCAGGTCAGCGCGAGCTGGCCGCGTACCTGCGGGTTGGAGGTGAAGGCCAGCAGCGGGATGGGCGAGCGGTAGCGGGCCAGCCGCCGGGCGGTCTCACCGGACATCGTGAACGCCACCAGGGCTTTGGCCCCGACGATGGCGCCGACCTCGGCCGCGGCGCGGGCGATGGCGCCGCCGGTCGTCTCCGGCAGGCGCTCCAGGGTGTGGGTGGCCTGCAGGTAGGTGCCCTCCGCGGCGACCGCGATGCGGGCCATCGTGGCGACCGACTCGATCGGGTAGGTGCCCACCGAGGTCTCGCCGGACAGCATCACCGCGTCGGCGCCGTCCATCACCGCGTACGCGACGTCGGACGCCTCAGCGCGGGTGGGCCTGGGGGCGCTCATCATCGAGTCGAGCATCTGGGTGGCCACGATGACCGGGTGGGCCTTCTCCCGGCACAGCTCGATGATGCGGCGCTGGACGATCGGCACCTGCTCCAGCGGAAGCTCGACGCCGAGGTCGCCGCGGGCGACCATCACGCCGTCGAAGGCGTCGACGATCTCCTCGAGACGGTCGACGGCCTGCGGCTTCTCGATCTTGGCGAGGAGGGGGAGCCTGACGCCCTCCTCCTCCATGATCGCGTGGACGAGCGCGGCGTCGTCCGGCGACCGGACGAACGACAGGGCGATCATGTCGAAGCCGGTGCGCAGCGCCCAGCGCAGGTCCTCCTCGTCCTTGTCCGTGAGCGCGGGTGCGCTGACGGCGACGCCGGGGAGGTTGAGGCCCTTGTTGTCCGAGATCATGCCACCGATGACGACGCGGGTGACGACGCGCGGCCCTTCGACGGCGGTCACCTCGAAGTTCAGCCGGCCGTCGTCCACGAGGATCGTGTCACCGGGCTTGACGTCCCCCGGAAGGCCCTCGTACGTGGTGGAGACGATGTCCCGGTCGCCGGGGACGTCCTCGGTGGTGATGGTGAAGACGTCGCCGTAGCCGAGACGTACGGGACCGGAGGCGAAGCGGCCGACACGAATCTTGGGCCCCTGCAGGTCGGCGAGGACGCCGACGGCGCAGCCCAGCTCGTCGGCGGCGGCCCTGACCCGGTCGAACACCTCCTTGTGCAGCTCGTGGCTGCCGTGCGAGAGGTTGAAGCGGGCGACGTTCATGCCCGCCTTGATGAGCTCGCGTAGGCGCTCCGGCGAGGAGGTGGCGGGCCCGAGGGTACAGACGATCTTTGCTCGACGACTCACAGCACTACCCTAATTGGTACAGACCACTTGCAGTGACGGCGCACACAGCCGTCGCCTGATGTTCAGACACTTCACGCGATCATCCGCGTGCCCTAGCCTTGGCAGCCATGGGACGTACCCGGACCTGGGGGGTAATAACGGCGCTGTTCACCCTGGCCGCGTGCGGAGGCCAGGGTACCGAATCGACGGCCCCTCCGACGGGCGTTTCGGTATCGCTCAACCAATGGCGCAGCGACGAGGCGTCCCACGCGCTGGAAGTCTCCGTGCGCAACGACACCGCGACGCCCGTGCGCTTCCTGGACGTCCAGCTGGTCACCGGCTCGTTCGCGACGCTCCCACCGGCCCGCGTGGACGCCACCCTCGGCAGGACGCCGCGCACGGACCTGCGAATCCCGTACGGCGAGGCGCGTTGCGATCCGGTGACGATCCCGCCGGTCGAGCCCGCCACGGTGGTCGCGCACGTCCAGGTCGCCGGCGGACCGCCGCGCAAGGCGGTGTTCCCGGTCCGCCACCCCGATCCCACCCTGGACGGCCTGGTGAAGGCCGAGTGCGGGGCGTACATCCTGCGCCGGTCGGTGGACGTGACGTTCGGGGACGCGTGGACCAGGGCGGGCCGGGCCCTCCACGGCGACCTCGTCGTCACCAGGAAGGGCGGATCGGAGCCGGTCACGATCGACGACCTCGGCGCCACCACGCACTACACGCTGTTCCCCCGCTCCGGGAAGCGCCGGCCGGTGGCGGTGCTCGCGGCGGACGCCACGCGGCTGGAGATCCCCGTGGAGGTCACCCCGATGCGCTGCGACTGGCACGCCTTCGCCGAGGCCAAGAAGGCCTACCTGTTCCCGGTCTACGCCGTCGTGGGCGGCGGAGAGAGGCGCTACCTCATCGCGACGCCTCCGGCTCCGGTGCAGCGGACGTTCCTGTCGTACGCGCAGGACGTGTGCGGCGTCGGCGGATCCTGACCGCGAGACCGGCCCAGGAGGCGAGCACGACGGCGATCACGGCCACCCGCACGTGCGTGACGTACGCCTCCGGGTAGACGACGCCCTCGATGTAGGTGTCGATGAAGCCGCCGGGCAGCAGGCCGCGCTCCCCCGCCCTGGCCCGCCCCCAGTTCTCCAGCGCGGTCAGCGGGCACTCCACGAGCCCGGCGAGCTGCACCAGCCCCCAGGCGCACAGCCCGAGGTGCGGCCAGATCAGCCGGGGCCGCCGCCAGGCGAGGAAGCCGCCCAGGGCGATGTAGGCGATGACGAGGAAATGCGCCACCATCGTGGCCTGCCAGACGAGCCGGTAGATCATGGTCTGCCCTCCTCCGCGAAGGAGGGTAGGCCGCCGCCGCCCGCCGGGGCATCCGGCGGGCTACTCAGGCGCGTACTCAGATCGACGCGTGCTCAGATCGACGCGTGCTCGGGACGACGCGGCTCAGGGCGAGACGGTGGCCGCCCGGGCGGCGTCGACCAGGCCGTGGCCGAAGAAGCCGTTCTTGTCCGTGGGCCCCTCGCAGACGTGGGTCTCGCCGGTGCCGTAGCGGTAGGTCCGCGGCGTGGGGCAGCCCTTCGGGATCGCCGTCGCGTACAGCAGGCGCTCCACCTGCGCGGGGTCCATCTGGAGCCCGCCCTTGCCCGGCTTGCCGAACCGGCCGATGATCAGCGCCGCCACGCCGGTGACGTGCGGCGCGGCCATGGACGTGCCCTCCATGTACTGGTAGTAGGCGCATCTGCCGCCCTGGCAGTCGCGGATCACCGAGGGCGTCTTCGGCTTGCCGTTCGCGAACAGGAGGCCCTTGGCACGCAGGACGTGCTCGGGGGCGGCGGCCAGGATCTCCCGGGTGGCGCCCTTGAGGTCGGTGCCGCCGTCGAACATGTCGCCGCCCGGCGCGGCGATGTCGGTCTGCTCGACGCCGTAGTCGGAATACCCCGCCTTACGCCCGCTGGGGCCGACCGAGGACACCGAGATGACGCCGTCGAGCTCGGCGGGGACGTTCAGGCAGGTGTTGTCGACGGGCCGCTTCCTCTCCGCCCCGCGCGGGAAGTCCGGGCTGGCGGTGTCCGTCTTCGGCTTGCCGAGGTCGCCGCCGGAGTTGCCGATGGCGGTGATCAGCGTGACGCCGTGCGCCCGGGCGTACTTGACCGCCCGGCGCATCCCCTCCAGGATCGCCCGCTGCTCCAGCCGCTCCCTGGGGCTGTCGCTCGGGTTGTTCGCGCAGTTGAACGTCCAGGGGTCGACGTAGAAGCTCATGTTGACCACGTCGACCCCGACGTCGGCGGCGTACTCCAGGGCGTCCATGGTGGGCTTGAGGAAGAAGAAGCCCGAGTCGGTGCCGGCGCGGAGGTTGACCAGCGAGACGTCGGGCGCGACCCCGCTGACGCCGAGGCCGTTGATCGGCGAGCCGATCGTGCTCGCGACGTGGGTGCCGTGGCCGTCGTCGTCGACGTCCGCCGGGTCCTTGCAGCCCTTGTGCTCGCAGGGGCCGTCGAGCTTCTTGCCGTTCTCGTCGGTGGGCTGGTCGATCACGAAGTTGCGGCTCAGCGCCCGGTTGAAGTTCGGCGCGATGTCGGGGTGCTTGCCGTCGATCCCGGTGTCGATGACGCCCACGAGCACCTTGTGGCTGCCCCGGGCCTTGGCGTACGAGCCGCTTGGCGTGGCGCCGATCATCTTCATGTCCCACTGACGGTCCGACAGCGGGTCGCCGCCGGGCGCCTTCCTGACGTCCGCCGCGCCCGTCCCGAGGGCCCGCGCGCCGGCCGAGGCGGGCACGTCCGCGGTCCTGCCGACGGGACGGTCGAGCGTGACGCCGACCACGGAGGGGTCGGCGCCGATCTTCACCGGGTCGGACGCGCGCACGACGAGGTAGCCGAGCTTGTCGTCCCGCCCCCGCACCGTGCCTCCGGCCGCCTCGACCGCCCGCTGAGCGGCGGCCCGGCCGCCGTCGGTGTAGAAGACCAGGTAGTCCTGCGAAGGTTCGGACGCGGCCGCCGTCCCCTGCAGGCCCGCGGCCCCCAGCCCGCCGAGCAGCGTGATGGACATGATGGCCCCGGCGAGCCGCCCCCGTGCGTGCAACGATCCTCCTCGGTTGCGGGCCCCCGGTGCCGGGGCCCCCTCGATCCGGGCTCAAGCATCCTCCCGGCGGCCGCGCACGCTCGCAAGCCGGCCACCGAAAAGGGATATGCCCGTTTTATCCCCTCAAAGCCGGACGGCCGTGGTCCGGTCCCCTGGGACCACGGCCGCCGGATCACCCCTCAGACGAGAGGCCGCGCCGTCGGCGGGATGGGAACGGGCAGGACGGTCCGCCCGCTCAGGTAGCGGTCGACCGCCGCCGCCGCCGACCGGCCCTCGGCGATCGCCCACACGATCAGCGACTGGCCCCGGCCCATGTCGCCGGCCGCGAACACGCCCTCGACCGACGTCTCGTACGACGCGTTCCTGGCCACGTTGCCCCGGGCGTCGAAGAACGACTCCGCGTCGCCGGACAGCGCCGCGAGGTCGTTCAGCAGCGGGCCCTTCTCCGGGCCGAGGAAGCCCATCGCGAGCGTGACCAGCTCGGCCGGGATCTCCCGCTCGGTGCCGGGGATCGGCTTGAACCCCGCCGCCGGGCCCTCGACCTCGACCAGGCGCAGCGCCCGCACGTTGCCCTCGTCGTCGCCGGCGAACTCCGTGGTGGACACGGCGTACACGCGGTCGCCCGCCCCGGCCTCGAGCTCCTCGTGCGCGCTCTCCATCTTGAACAGCAGCGGGTAGGTCGGCCACGGCTGGCTGCCCGGGCGGGCCGCCGGCGGCCTCGGCATGATCTCCAGCTGGGTGACGGACAGGGCCCCCTGCCGGATCGCCGTGCCGATGCAGTCGGCGCCGGTGTCACCGCCGCCGATCACGACGACGTGCTTGCCCTTCGCCGAGATCGGCGACTCGGGGAAGTCGCCCTCCTGCGCCTTGTTGGCCGGCGGGAGGTACTCCATCGCCTGGTAGACGCCCTTGAGCTCGCGGCCGGGCACCGGCAGGTCGCGCCACGCCGTGGCGCCGCCCGCCAGCACGACCGCGTCGAACTCCTCGCGGAGCCGCTCCACCGTGACGTCCACGCCGACGTCGACACCGGTGCGGAACTCGGTGCCCTCGGCCTCCATCTGGGCGATGCGGCGGTCGACGTGCCGCTTCTCCATCTTGAACTCGGGGATGCCGTAGCGGAGCAGCCCGCCGATCCGGTCGGCCCGCTCGAACACGACCACGTCGTGCCCCGCGCGGGTGAGCTGTTGCGCGGCGGCAAGGCCCGCCGGGCCCGAGCCGACGACCGCGACCTTGCGGCCCGTCTTCACGGCGGGCGGCTGCGGCGTGACCCAGCCCTCGGCGAAGGCGCGGTCGACGATCTCGACCTCGACCCGCTTGATCGCGACCGGGTCGGAGTTGATGCCGAGCACGCACGCCGACTCGCACGGCGCCGGGCACAGACGGCCGGTGAACTCCGGAAAGTTGTTGGTCGCGTGCAGCCGCTCGATCGCCTCACGCCAGTCGTCGCGGTAGACGAGGTCGTTCCACTCGGGGATGAGGTTCCCGAGCGGGCAGCCGTTGTGGCAGAACGGGATGCCGCAGTCCATGCAGCGGGCCGCCTGCTTGGTGAGCGCGGGCTTGGGGAAGTCCTCGTAGACCTCGCGCCAGTCGCGGATGCGGACGTCGACCGGGCGGCGCGCCGGCAGCTCGCGCCCGTGTGTCAGGAACCCCTTCGGGTCAGCCATCGGTGTACCCCCCTTATCCGTGTGCGGCGGCCATGACCGCCTCGTCGATGTCGCGGCCCTCGGCCTCGGCGGCGGCCCGCGCCAGCAGGACCCGCTTGTAGTCCGACGGCATCACCTTGGAGAAGCGGCCGAGCGCGACGTCCCAGTCGGCGAGCAGCGCCTTGGCCACCGTGGACCCGGTCTCCGCGAAGTGCCTGTCGACGATCTCCCGCAGGAACTCGGCGTCCTCGTCGTCCAGCGCCTCCAGCTCGACCATCTCGCGGTTGACCCGCTCGGGCCGCAGGTCGAGCACGTACGCGACGCCGCCCGACATGCCCGCGGCGAAGTTGCGGCCGGTCGGCCCGAGGACGACGGCCCGGCCGCCGGTCATGTACTCGCAGCCGTGGTCGCCCACGCCCTCGACGACGGCGGTCGCGCCGGAGTTGCGGACGCAGAACCGCTCGCCCACGACGCCGCGGACGAAGACCTCGCCGGACGTCGCGCCGTACAGGCCGACGTTGCCGGAGATGACCTGCGTCTCGGCCTCGA
The DNA here is from genome assembly GCF_040675265.1 of Microbispora sp. NPDC049633. NCBI lineage: Bacteria > Bacillati > Actinomycetota > Actinomycetes > Streptosporangiales > Streptosporangiaceae > Microbispora > Microbispora sp. NPDC049633. The sequence goes on along the minus strand of NZ_JBFAOO010000039.1, from coordinate 28,372 downwards.
ACGGCGCGTCGGGGTGCGGGCGGACGACGATCCGGCCGCCCGACAGGCCCTTGCCGAGGTAGTCGTTGGCGTCGCCGGTCAGCCGCAGCGTGACGCCGCGCGGCACGAACGCGCCGAACGAGTTGCCGGCCGACCCGGTGAACGACACGTCGATCGTGTTGTCCGGCAGTCCGGCGCCGCCGTACCGCTTGGTCACCTCGTGGCCGAGCATCGTGCCGACCGTGCGGTTGACGTTGCGGATGGGCAGCTCCAGCGTCACCGGCTCGCCGAGGTTCAGCGCGCCCTCGGCGAGCTGGATCAGGGTGTTGTCCAGCGCCTTGTCGAGCCCGTGGTCCTGCTCGACGACCTTGCGGCGCGGGGTGCCCTCGGGCAGCTCCGGCTGGTGCAGGATCGGCGACAGGTCGAGGCCGGAGGCCTTCCAGTGCTCGACGGCCTGGGTGGTGTCGAGCAGGTCGGCCCGCCCGATGACCTCGTCCAGCGAGCGGTAGCCGAGCTCGGCGAGGTACTCGCGCACCTCCTGGGCGATGAACTCGAAGAAGTTCACCACGAACTCGGGCTTGCCGGTGAACCGCTTGCGCAGCTCGGGGTTCTGCGTGGCCACGCCCACCGGGCAGGTGTCGAGGTGGCAGACCCGCATCATGACGCAGCCGGAGACGACCAGCGGAGCGGTGGCGAAGCCGTACTCCTCGGCGCCGAGCAGCGCCGCGATGATCACGTCGCGGCCGGTCTTGAGCTGGCCGTCGGCCTGCACGACGATGCGGTCGCGCAGCCCGTTGAGCAGCAGCGTCTGCTGGGTCTCGGCCAGGCCGAGCTCCCAGGGGGCGCCCGCGTGCTTGACCGAGGTCAGCGGGGAGGCGCCGGTGCCGCCGTCGTGACCGGAGATCAGCACGACGTCGGCGTGGGCCTTGCTGACGCCCGCCGCCACGGTCCCGACCCCGACCTCGGCGACCAGCTTCACGTGGACGCGGGCGCGCGGGTTGGAGTTCTTCAGGTCGTGGATGAGCTGGGCCAGGTCCTCGATCGAGTAGATGTCGTGGTGCGGCGGCGGCGAGATGAGGCCGACGCCGGGCGTGGAGTGCCGGGTCTTGGCGATCCACGGGTACACCTTGTGGCCGGGCAGCTGGCCGCCCTCGCCGGGCTTGGCGCCCTGCGCCATCTTGATCTGCAGGTCGTCGGCGTTGACGAGGTACTCGCTGGTCACGCCGAAGCGGCCGGAGGCCACCTGCTTGATCGCGCTGCGCCGCGCGGGGTCGTACAGCCGCTCGGGGTCCTCCCCGCCCTCGCCGGTGTTCGACTTGGCTCCGAGCCGGTTCATCGCGATGGCCAGCGTCTCGTGCGCCTCCATCGAGATGGAGCCGTACGACATGGCGCCGGTGGAGAACCGCCTGACGATCGACTCGACCGGCTCGACCTCGTCGATCGGCACGGGCGCGCCGGCGGGACGCAGCTTGAACAGACCGCGCAGCGTCATGAGATTCTCGGACTGCCCGTCCACGAGGGACGTGTACTCCTTGAAGATCTCGTACCGCCGGGTGCGGGTGGAGTGCTGCAGCTTGAAGACGGTGGTCGGGTTGAACAGGTGCGGCTCGCCCTCGCGGCGCCACTGGTACTCGCCGCCGACCTCCAGCCGCCGGTGCGGGTTCTCCGCGCGGGGGTAGGCCCGCGCGTGCCGCTCCAGGGCCTCCGTCGCGAGCACGTCGAAGCCGACGCCGCCGAGGCGGGAGGTGGTGCCGGTGAAGCACTGGTCGATGACCTCGGCGCCGAGGCCGAGTGCCTCGAAGATCTGCGCGCCGGTGTAGGAGGCGACCGTGGACACGCCCATCTTGGACATGACCTTGAGCACGCCCTTGCCGTACGCCTTGATCAGGTTGCGCACGGCCTTGCGCGGGTCGAGGTCGAGCCGGCCCGTCGCGATCATGTCCTCGACCGTCTCCAGGGCGAGGTAGGGGTTGATCGCGCTCGCGCCGTAGCCGATGAGCAGGGCCATGTGGTGGCACTCGCGGGCCTCGCCGGTCTCGATCACGAGACCGACCCGGGTGCGGGACTTCTCCCGGATGAGGTGGTGGTGCACCGCGCCGGTGAGCATCAGCGACGGGATCGGCGCCCGCTCGCGGGACGACCCGCGGTCGGACAGCACGATGATCCGCGCGCCGTCCTCGATGGCCCGGGAGACCTCCTGGCGGATCTCCTCCAGCCGCCGCACCAGCGCCTCGCCGCCGCCGGCCGCGTCGAACAGGCCGGACACGACGTACGGCTGGAAGCCGGGCAGCGCGCCCTCGTCGTTGATGTGGACGATCTTCGCGAGCTCGTCGTTGTCGATCACCGGGTAGGGCAGCACGAGCCGGCGGCAGGAGGCCGGGCCGGGGTCGAGCAGGTTGCCCTCGGGGCCGATCGTCGACTGCAGCGAGGTGACGAGCTCCTCGCGGATGGCGTCCAGCGGCGGGTTGGTGACCTGTGCGAACAGCTGGCTGAAGTAGTCGAACAGCAGCCGCGGCTTCTCGCTCAGCACCGCCACCGGGGTGTCGGTGCCCATCGAGCCGATGGGCTCGGCGCCGTTCTTCGCCATCGGCGTGAGGATGACCCGCAGCTCCTCCTCGGTGTAGCCGAAGGTCTGCTGCCGCTTGACCAGCGCCTCGTGGGTCGGGTGCTCGTGCTCGCGCTCGGGCAGCTCCTCGAAGCGGACCAGGCCCGCGTGCAGCCACTCGCCGTACGGCTCGGCGGCGGCGAGCTCGGCCTTGATCTCGTCGTCCTCGATGATCCGGCCGCGCGCGGTGTCGACCAGGAACATGCGGCCCGGCTGCAGGCGGCCCTTGCGGACGACCTTCTCCTGCGGGATGTCGGACAGCACGCCCGCCTCGGAGGCGAGCACGACGAGGCCGTCGTCGGTGACCCAGAACCGGCCCGGGCGCAGGCCGTTGCGGTCGAGGACCGCGCCGACCAGCGTGCCGTCGGAGAAGGTGATCGACGCGGGGCCGTCCCACGCCTCCATGAGCGTGGAGTGGAACTCGTAGAAGGCCCGGCGGGCCGGGTCCATCTCCGTGTGGTTCTCCCACGCCTCCGGGATCATCATCAGCACGGCGTGCGGCAGCGACCGGCCGCCGAGGTGCAGCAGCTCCAGCGTCTCGTCGAACGACGCGGTGTCGGAGCCGTCGGGGTCGCAGATCGGGAACAGCCGCCGCAGGTCGCCCGGGATCAGGCCGGTGGCGAGCATCGCCTCGCGGGCGCGCATCCAGTTGCGGTTGCCGCGCACGGTGTTGATCTCGCCGTTGTGCGCGACGTACCGGTACGGGTGGGCCAGCGGCCAGGAGGGGAAGGTGTTGGTCGAGAAGCGCGAGTGGACCAGCGCGATGGCGCTGACGTAGCGCTCGTCGGACAGGTCGGCGAAGAACGGGTCGACCTGGAGCGAGGTCAGCATGCCCTTGTAGACGATCGTCCGCGAAGACAGCGAGGCGAAGTAGACGTCCGCCTCGTGCTCGGCCCGCTTGCGGAAGGCGAACACGATCCGGTCGAGGTCGACGCCGGTCTCACCGCCGGGCGAGGTGACGAACAGCTGGGCGAAGTGGGGCATGACCGCGCGTGCGGTGGCGCCGGGCAGGTCGCGGTCCACCGGCAGGTCGCGCCAGCCGAGGACGGTGACGCCCTCCTCGGCGGCGATCTCCTCGATGAGGCCGACCGCGGAGGCCCTCGCCTGCTCGTCCAGCGGCAGGAACGCGGTGCCCGCGGCGTACGCGCCCTCGGGCGGCAGCGGGAAGTCCACTGTCGCGCGGAAGAACGCGTCGGGGATCTGGGTGAGGATGCCCGCACCGTCGCCGGTGTCCGGCTCGCTGCCGCTGGCACCCCGGTGGTCGAGGTTGCGGAGCGCGGTCAGTGCCTTGGCGACGATGTCGTAGCTGCGGCGGCCGGCGACATCGGCCACCATTGCTACGCCACAGGCGTCGTGCTCGAATCCGGGGTCGTAGAGTCCCTGGGGCTCGGGGAGACCTCCGGGAAGGCCAAGGCGGGCAGCAGGCATGTAGTCACTCCCGTCGTCAACGTCTGCGTGGAACAGAGGGACGACGCTGGCCCTGCTGCGGGTTGAGTGCTTTAGAGATTACAACACGCTGCCGGAATAGTGCCCCCCAGGTCCGCTTCGCGAACCTTCACAGGTCAGCGCCGTGGATATGGTTTGCGCATGAGTGGTCATGAGGCGATCGACGAACTGCTCGCGGAGGCCGGCGTGGACGGCCTGCGCCTGCGCGGAGCGCTGGCGCTCCTGTCCGGCGGCCGCTGGTGGACCTTGTCCGACCTGGTCAGGGAGACCGCGACGTCGCGGCGGACGATCGAGTCGCTGCTGCGGGTGCTCCCCCTTGAGCACAGCGGTGACCGTGTCCGTATTCCCAGCGATCAGGTCAACCGCTACAACGTCCCAATTGATACGGATATTTCCGGTCTCGGGAATCCGGTCTCCGAAATGGTCGCGGCGCACGCCGAGACGCTCGACCGCCTGGAGACCCTGATCGCCGGAGCCCCCCGGGGGCGGCACGCGCTCGACCACGTCTCCGCGACCGCGGAGACGGTTCTGCGCCGGGCCCTGCTGCTGGGGCGGCGGTTCTGGCTGCCCGGCGCCCGCCTGCTGTGCGTCGGCGACCACGATCTGACCTCGCTGGCCGTGCGGATGGTCCACCCCGAGGTCGAGGTCGCCGTGGCCGACATCGACGACCGCATCCTGGAGTACATCGACGCCCAGGATCTGGGAGTGCGCACCCGCTGGGCGGATCTGCGCCTCGGCCTGCCGCCGTCGCTGCGCGGCTGGGCCGACCTCGCGATCACCGACCCGCCGTACACGCCGGACGGGATCGGGCTGTTCGCCGCCCGCGCCGCCGAGGGCCTGCGCGACCGCGACCGGGGACGCATCCTGGTGGCCTACGGCGCGTCCGAGCGCACTCCGATGCTCGCCCTCAAAGTGCAGAAGGCACTCATCGACCTCAACCTGCTGCAAGAGGCGATATTTCCGCACTTCAACCGGTATCACGGCGCGGAGGCGATCGGCAGCGCGGCGGACCTGTACGTGCTGCGCCCCACCACGAAGACGTGGCCGGCGATCGCCGCCCGGCTCGACCGCCTCGCCACGGCCATCTACACGCAGGGCCCCCAGGCCGTCGAGTCCGCCCCGGCGGCGCCGCCCGGCGAGGCGGCCGTGACGGCGTTCGGGCCGGACCTGCTCGCCGGCGACTGGCCGCGCGGCCTGCTGCCCCAGGTGCCGCGCACCCGGCTCGCCACCCTGCTGGCCAAGCCGTACGCCTCGGATCCCGGGCGCGTGGCGATCGCCGTGCCGGCCGGGCTGGAGGCGGCGCTGCCCCGCCTGCTGCTCGCGACGCGCGCCCGGCACGTGCGCGTGCTCACGGCCGGTCCGATCACGGACCCGGCCGCGCTGGCCGCGCTGCTGGCCCCCGTCTACTCGCTGACTGTCGCGCCCCCGGAAACGGGCCACGTGCTCGACGCCGTACGGCTCGCGCGGCCGGACGGCGGCACGGACCGGGCGGTGCGCACGATCATGGACAACGCGCACGGGAAGGTCGCCAACACCTGGCGGGAGGCGCTCACCGAGACGGCCGGGCTCACCAAGCGGCAGGCCAGGGCGGCCGTCGAGGAGGCCGCGCCGTGGGCACTGGACGCCACGCCGCTCGAACTCCCCCTCCACCGGTTCGCCCAGATGGCGGCGCTGATCACCGCGACGCGGCTACCGGGCGGCGGGGAGGGAGGCTGACGGCTGCACCGAAGTGGTCGCGCCGGGGTCGGTGGGAGGAGCCTCCGAGGGCTGGGCGGTGTCGGCCGGGCCCGGCGGCTGCGTGGGGTCCGACGGCACCCCGGCGACCTTGACCACGCGGCGGAAGACCGCCTTCTCGGCCTCCCGCACGGCCAGGCCGAGCATGATGAAGTCGTCCCTCTCCCCCGGTTCCGCGCCGTCGGTCCTGCCGACCCAGGCCACCCCGAGGTAGTGCCCCAGGACGTAGGCGTTGGCCTCGCTGTAGGCGCCGAACCTCGCTCGGGGCGAGTCCAGCGGCTGCACCCAGGCGCCCCGGTAGAGCGACGTGAGCGACTTCGCCAGCGAGTCGGCCGCCGCGACGTCCGCGAGGTTGAACAGGGTGTACTGCGCGACGTACGCGCCGTCGGCCGTGGTGTACAGGCCGCGGACCGCCTGTGTGCATCCGGCCTCGGCCAGGGCGTCGGCGAGGTCGGCTCCCCACACCGCGCCGGCGCAGGACTGGTCCAGACGGCTGGCGAGCCTGCGCAGCGTGACCTTCCCCGCCGCGAGCGTCCGCGCGCCGAACACCTCCTGGGCGGTCAGCGGCGCGGAGTCGGCCTTCCGATCCCGCACCGGGGCCAGTTCCTTCAGCGTCGGCCAGGACTGGAAGGACGCGGGAAGTCCCTCCCCGACCACGCCGCCCGCCGCCTGCGCCGCCGGCGGCGGCGCCCCGCCGATCGCGTTGATCGTCAGCGTCAGCACCAGGGCGATCGCCAGCACTCCCGCACCGACGACCGACCACACGAACACCCGCTGCTTCCGGTCGTCCAGCCCCAGCTCGGTGAGGGCGGCCCCGGTCCTGCCCGGGGCCGGCGCGGACGACCGGCGCTTGCGCTTGGTCATAGACCGCCGGTTCCAATCAACGAGCCCAGGCCCCAGGTCAGCGCCGCGGCCACGGCGCCCACCACGAGCTGGCGCAGGCCGCTGAACCACCAGCTGCGGGCCGTCACCCGGGAGACCACGGCCCCGGCGGCGAACAGCGCCACCATGGACGCCACGGCGGAGATCCACAGCCCCCGCACACCCAGCAGGTACGGCAGGAGCGGGACGATCGCGCCCAGGCTGAACGACAGGAACGACGACACGGCGGCGAGCACCGGAGAGGGCAGGTCGCCGGGGTCCACGCCCAGCTCGGCCCGCGTGTGGACGGCCAGGGCCTCCTCCGGGTCGCGGGAGATCTGCCGGGCGACCTCCCTGGCGGTCTCCGGGTCCACACCCCGCTGTTCGTACATGCGGGCGAGCTCGGCCTCCTCGGCCTCCGGGTGCCGCTCCAGCTCCCGCCGCTCGACGTCGATCTCGGCCTGCGCGAGCTCGCGCTGGCTGGCGACCGACACGTACTCGCCGCCCGCCATGGAGAACGCTCCGGCGGCCAGGCCGGCGATGCCCGCGAGCGCGATGATCCTGGTCTCGGCGGTGCCGCCGGCGACGCCCGCGATCAACGCGAAGTTGGAGACCAGCCCGTCCATCGCGCCGAACACCGCCGGGCGTAACCAGCCGCCGTTGACGTCCCGGTGCTCGTGATGGATCTCGGCCCGCGCCCCCGTCGTGGCCTTCGTCATCGCCGGTCGGCCTCCCCCTCCGCCGGGCCGGCCTCGTTCGCGGCGTTCGCGCCCGCGGCCGCCGTCTCCTGGGGATCCCCTGGCGTCTCGTCCTGTTCCTCCTCACGCAGCAGTTCCGGCTCGTCGGCCTGGTCCCGCCCGTGAGCGGGGTCGGCGTGGGCGGGGTCGCCGTCGCCGATCTGCGCGCCCAGCGGCTCCTCGCCCGCGCGGTTGCGGGCCAGCCACAGGTACGCCAGCGCGCACAGGAAGATGACGATCGAGGTCCACTGGTTCAGCCGCAGGCCGAGGATCTGGTGGGCGGGATCCACCCGCAGCCCCTCGATCCAGAACCGGCCGAGCGTGTAGCCCGCCACGTACAGCGCGAACACCCGGCCGTGCCGCAGCGTGAGCCGGCGGGCGGCCAGGATCAGCACGACGGCGAGCGCGAGGTCCCACAGCGACTCGTACAGGAACGCCGGGTGGTACGTGGTCGCGCCGGGGACGGTGCCGGGGCGGCCCGGCTCGATCTCCAGGCCCCACGGCAGGTCGGTGGGGCCGCCGAACAGCTCCTGGTTGAAGTAGTTGCCCCAGCGGCCGATGGCCTGGGCCACGGCCACACCGGGGGCGAGGGTGTCGGCGACGGCGGTGAAGGAGATGCCGCGCCGGCGGCAGGCGATATAGACACCGAGCGCGCCGAGGGCGATCGCGCCCCAGATGCCGAGGCCGCCCTCCCAGATGAACAGGGCGTCGATCGGCCGCTTGGGCGCGTCCGAGCCGAAGTAGATCTGCCAGTCGGTGATGACGTGGTAGAGACGTCCGCCGACGAGGCCGAACGGCACGGCCCAGACCGCGAGGTCGGTGATCGTCCCGGGGGCGCCGCCACGGGCGCGCCAGCGGCGTTCGCCGATCCAGACGGCGACGATGACACCGAGCACGATGCACAGCGCGTACGCGCGGATCGGGATCGGTCCGAGATTCCAGACCCCCTGTGACGGGCTGGGAATCGAGGCGAGGAGGGGCATGTAACGTGACGTTACCGCAAGAGAGGGCGGCCCCGGAGCGAGGCACGGGCATCGCCTGCCCGACCTGCGCCGACCCCCCGGCGCACCCCGTTCAGAGTCCGGCGGCGGCGTCCTCGCGGAGGGCGGACAGGCGCGCGGCGAGGTCCTCCAGGCCGGGGTACTCACCGAGATCCACCAGCCCGAGCCAGCCCAGCCCGGTCACCCCCTCGGGGTCGCACGCGCCGAGTACGCCTCCCGCGAGCGCCGCGACCGTGTCGGCGTCCCCGCCTAGCGACACGGCGTACGGCAGCGCGGCAGCCGGGTCCGGAGCCTCGCGAATCACGTGGACCACCGCGGCGGCCGTCTCCACGGCGTCCAGCGAGACCCCCTCGGGCGGGGGCGACCACCGCCCGCGCGCGGCGGCCGTCACGGTGTCCATGACGGTGTCCATAACGGTGTCCATAACGGTGTCCATCGGGCCGTAGCGTTCACCCGCCCAGCGGGCCTCGGCCGCCGCCGCGTCCAGCAGGTCCGCCGGGCCGGCCCCCTCGACCGCGTACGACGCCATGGCCGCGATCACGCAGGCCGCCGCCACGGCCGCGGGCGCCCGGTGCGTCGCGACGGACAGCACCTCGCACAGGTCCCGGCGGCGTCCGGGGCGGTCCGGCGGCACGGCCCACCCGGCCGGGGCGACGCGCATGGCCGCGCCGTTGGTGGGCAGATCGTCCGCCGAGGGCGCGGGGATCTCCCCCGTCTCGGCGAAGCGCGCGAGGGCACGCCGCGTCGTCGGCCCGAGGCCGCGCACCGCGGGCGCCGCGCCGGCCAGCCGGGTGAGGAAGTCCAACGAGGAGGGGCGCCCGCCCGTATCGGCCAGGCACCGGGCGACCAGCACCATCTGCGCCGTGTCGTCGGAGGTCGCGCCGCGCGGCCAGCCCCGGTCCGGCGCGGGCAGCCGGACGACCTCGGCCGGGTCGACGCGCTCCGGCGGGCGGCCCTCCCACGGCACGCCGAGCGCGTCGCCCGCCGCGAAGGCGAGCATCGCCGCGTGGATCCTCCGCTCCCGGGAGGTCACTTGCCGGCGCTCTCCACCGCGTCGCGCAGCGAGGCCGGCACGAAGGCGACGTTGGTGTCGAGGTCCTTGCCGTTGAGCTTGACGGTCGGCGTGCCGGTCAGCTTCTGCGTGCTCATGGTCTTCTCGGTGAACTGCTGGTGAGCGGCGACGTTGCGCTGCTCCCGCACGCAGGTGTCGAAATCGTCGGCGGTGACGCCGGCCTCCTTGCCCCACTTGATCAGCTCGTCGGCGGTGAAGCCGGTCACGGTCTCACTCGGCTGGTTCTTGTAGAGCTTGTCGTGGTACGCCAGCCACTGCTGACCGTCGGTCACGCACCGGGCCGCGGAGGCCGCCCGCAGCGAGTTGCCCTTGGTGGGCTCCTGCCCGAAGATCGTGATCGGGTGGTACACGACCTTGGCCTTGCCCTCGGCCGCCAGGTTCTTCAGCGTGGAGCCGCTGGTCTCCTCGAACTGCTTGCACGCCGGGCACTGGAAGTCCTCGAACACGTCGACCACGGGCGCGTTCACGCCGGACTTGGCCATCACGACCGTGCCGTCCTTCTCCACGCTGACGGGAGCGAGGCCGCCCGCGACCTTCTCCGAGGCCCCCTGGCGCACCGACCACACGGCGAAGGCGACCGCGATCACGGCGACCACCGCGATGGTCACGATCATCGTGACGCGCTTGCGCTGCTCCTGCTTGCGCAGGGCCTCCCGCTGGGCCGCGATGCGGGCCCTGGCCGCCTCGCTCGTACGCTTGCTCACGAAACTTCCCCCCTGGCTATCCCCTCGGCCACGTTCCGCGGTCGTCCGCGGTCACGCGCCGTCGTTCTCACCGTCGTCCGAGCCGTCCTCGTCCGTCGTATCCCGCTCCCCGGTGAAGCCCAGCGCGGAGTCCAGCGAGAAGCGGCCCGCCGGCCTGACGACGATCCACGCCGCGCAGACGAGCAGCCCGAGGTCGCGCAGCAGCTCCCAGAAGTAGTCGGGGTCCTGTCCCGCGGCCAGCGTGCCGTCGCCGCCGAAGCAGCCGCAGTCGATGCGCAGCCCCCTGGCCCAGGCCGACGCGATGCCGACGACGAAGGCCACCATCAGCACCCCGCCGACGACCGCCGCCGCGCGTGTGAACAGGCCGACGAGCAGCAGCAGGCCGGTGATGATCTCCAAGACGGGCAGGCCGTACCCCACGACCTGCGCGACGGAGTCGGGCAGGAGCTGGTAGGCCCGCACCGCCTGCACCGACAACGCGGGCGCGCCGATCTTGAGCGCACCGGCGACGATCAGTACGCCGGCGAGCACGACCCGTGCGGCGGTCGTGACCCAGGAGAGCGCGGGCTTCGCAGGCTGTAACCGCTCGGACACCGAGGTGCCGGATGCCAACTGAACCATGAGTCTCCTCGCCCGGTAGGCAACACCGACTGAACAGTACCGGGACCCAACCTCACCATGTGCTGGATAAGAGCATGGTAAGCCGCCTTATCTCGGCCGGTCGTGGCGCACCTACGGGAAGGAAACCTCAGGGCGGATCAGCGCCGGACACCCCGGGCGAGTTCGTACCCGAGTTCGCGAACGGCCGCGAGACCGGACTTCTCGTCCGGGGCGTCGAGCAGGCGCCGGATGAAGGCGGACCCGACGATGACGCCGTCGGCGTACGCCGCGACCTCGGCCGCCTGGGTGCCGTTGCCGACGCCCAGGCCGACGCAGACGGGCAGCCCCGTGTGCGCCCTGGTGCGCTTGACCAGGCCCTCGGCCGCCGAGCTGACGGTCTCCCTCGCGCCGGTCACGCCCATCAGCGACGCCGCGTACACGAAGCCGGTGCAGCAGGCGGCGACCCGCTCGATGCGCTCGTCCGGCGAGCTGGGCGCGACGAGGAAGACCGTGTCGATGCCGGCCTCCTTGCTCGCGGCGAGCCAGGGCTCGGACTCCTCGGGCGTCAGGTCGGGGGTGATGGTCCCGACGCCGCCCGCGGCGGCGAGGTCGCGCGCGAAGCGCTCGGCGCCGTAGCGGTCGATCGGGTTCCAGTACGTCATGACCAGCGTCGCGGCCCCCGACTTCGCCACGCCCTCGACGGTGCGCAGCACGTCGGCGATGCGGGTGCCGTTGGTCAGCGACCGGTGCACCGCGTCCTGGATGGTCGGGCCGTCCATGAGCGGATCGGAGTACGGCAGGCCGATCTCGATCACGTCGCAGCCGGCCTCGACCATCGCGGTCGCCGCGGCGACCGCGCCGTCCTTGGTCGGGAAGCCGGCCGGCAGGTAGCCGACCAGCGCGGCCCTGTCCTCGGCGCGGGCCTTGTCGAACACCGCTTGGAGTGTCGTCATCGGGATGTCCTGTCGATGCTGATCAGAGGTTGAAGTATTTCATCGCGGTGCCCATGTCCTTGTCGCCGCGGCCCGACAGGTTCACCAGGATGACGGCGTCGGGACCGAGCTCGCGGCCCAGCCGCAGCGCGCCCGCGAGCGCGTGCGAGGACTCGATGGCCGGGATGATGCCCTCGGTGCGGGCGAGCAGGGCGAAGGCCTCCATGGCCTCCTCGTCGGTCACGCCCTCGTAGGTGGCGCGGCCGGTGTCCTTGAGCCACGCGTGCTCGGGGCCGACGCCGGGGTAGTCGAGGCCGGCCGAGATCGAGTGCGACTCGATCGTCTGGCCCTCCTCGTCCTGCAGGACGTAGGTGCGGGCGCCGTGCAGCACGCCGACGCTGCCCTCGGTCAGGGTCAGCGCGTGTTCGCCCGTGTCCAGGCCCCGGCCGCCGGCCTCGTAGCCGTACAGCTTGACGTCCTGGTCCTCCATGAAGGCGTGGAAGACGCCGATGGCGTTCGACCCGCCGCCGACGGCGGCGCAGACGGCGTCGGGCAGGCGGCCGGTCAGCTCGAGGACCTGACGGCGCGCCTCGACCCCGATGATCCGGGCGAAGTCCCGGACGATCTCCGGGAACGGGTGCGGCCCGGCGACCGTGCCGAACAGGTAATGGGTGTGGTCGACGTTGGTGACCCAGTCGCGGAACGCCTCGTTGATGGCGTCCTTGAGGGTCTGGCTGCCGTTGGTCACCGGCACGACCGTCGCGCCGAGGAGCTTCATCCTGGCCACGTTGAGCGCCTGGCGCTCGCAGTCGACGGCGCCCATGTAGATGACGCACTCCAGGCCCATCAGCGCCGCGGCGGTGGCGGTGGCGACGCCGTGCTGCCCCGCCCCGGTCTCCGCGATGACGCGCCGCTTGCCGAGCCGCTTGGTCAGCAGCGCCTGGCCGAGCACGTTGTTGATCTTGTGTGCGCCCGTGTGGGTCAGATCCTCGCGCTTGAGCACGATCCGCGCGCCGCCCGCGTGCTCAGCGAACCGCGGCACCTCGGTCAGCGTGGTCGGACGCCCGGCGTACGTGCGCAGCAGGTGGTCGAACTCGCGGATGAACTCGAGGTCGGTCTTGGCCTTCTCGTACTCCGCGGCGACCTCGTCGAGGGCCGGGATGAGCGCCTCGGGGACATACCTGCCGCCGAACCTGCCGAACTTGCCGTGGACGTCCGGGTCGTCGCCGCGGACCCCGCCACCGGCCAGGTCGGCGGGGGTGATCATGGTCCCTTCCGTCGGGGTCACGCGGCCTCCCTCTGCAGCGCTGTCGTTCACGAGTGCCTCTCGGAGCCGGTGTCCTGCCGCGAGGCCGGGTGGGCGCCGGCGGTCACCAGGTCGTTGACCGCGGCCTTGGGGTCCTTGCCGGTGACCAGGCTCTCGCCCACCAGCACCGCGTCCGCCCCCGCCCGCGCGTACGCGAGCAGGTCGTGCGGGCCGCGCACGCCGGACTCGGCGATCTTGATGACGCCGTCCGGCACCTTGGGCGCGAGCTTGGCGAACACCTCGCGGTCCACCTCGAGCGTCTTGAGGTTGCGGGCGTTGACCCCGATGATCTTCGCGCCGGCGTCGACCGCCCGGACCAGCTCCTCCTCGGTGTGCACCTCGACGAGCGGGGCGAGCCCGATCGACTCGGCCCGCTCGATCAGCGAGACGAGCGCCTGCTGGTCGAGGGCCGCCACGATGAGCAGGGCGAGGTCCGCGCCGTGCGCCCTGGCCTCCCACAGCTGATAGGAGGTGACGATGAAGTCCTTGCGCAGGATGGGGATGTCCACGGCCGCGCGCACGGCGGCGAGGTCGGCGAGGGTGCCGCCGAACCTGCGCCGCTCCGTCAGCACGCTGATGACGTGGGCGCCGCCCTCCTCGTAGTCCGCCGCGAGCGCGGCGGGGTCGGCGATGGCGGCGAGCGCGCCCTTCGAGGGGCTCGACCGCTTCACCTCCGCGATGACCGACACCCGGTCGCCGCCGAGCGCGGCATAGGCGTCACGGGGCTCGGGGGCACGGGCGGCGAGCCGCTTGAGCTCCTCGATCGGCACGTCGCGCTGCCGCTCTTCGAGGTCCTCCCGCACGCCCAGGATGATGTCCTCAAGAACACTCACGCGTCCTCCTCGCTCTCGGCTCGGAGCTCGCGCGATTTGCCTGTCCGCTCGCTCACGCGTAAGGGTCCCTCCGGTCGGCTGCTCTGCGTGTCCTGCCCTGCGATGGTATCGGCCCGTCTCGCGTCGATCCGCCACCGGGTCGATTCAGGGTGCGAGGAAATGCCCGAAAGGCGTGTTCCGTATTACCCAAAAAACGATCACGATGGCGAGAAGTCCCCACAGGTACGCGGGGTGCGCGAGGTTCGTGCGCACAGGCCGTCCCTGCCATGATCGTAATGCCCAGAGGGCCCACCGGTAGAACAGGAACGGGACGGCCGCGACCAGCAGCGGATTGAGGTGCAGGGCGCTCAGCACGTCGGCGTGTCCCAAGGCGTGGACGGCGCGCAGCGAACCGCATCCGGGGCAGTAGAGCCCGGTGAGGAAGAGGAGCGGGCAAGTCGGATAGTGCCCGGGCTCGTTCGGGTCCACGGCGGCGACGTACGCGGCCGCCGCCGACGCGACGGCCGCCACGCCGAGCGGCGCCAGCAGGGACCGCAAGCGGTCCGCCGGGCGCCGCGCCGGGACGGTCGATGTCATGACCCTCAGTATGACGTGGTCGAGGTGCTGAAGCTGAAGACCCCCAGCACGACGACGAAGAGGATGTACAGGACCAGCAGCACGATGCCGGTGATCAGCGACGCCATCCACCACTTCTTGGCCGACTCCGAGGCCGCGACCGCGCCCTGGTAGTCGCCCGCCATCCACTTGGAGTTGACCTGGCTGGCGAAGACGATCGACACGACACCCAGCGGGAGGCAGCACAGGATCGTCGTGACGATGGCCATCACCAGGTGGTTGTTCGGGGGGGCACCGCCGGGCGGCATCGGGGCGCCGTAACCGCCGCCGGGAGGCGGGGGCGGAGGGAAGCCGCCGGGGTTGCCGGGGTCGTAGCTCATTTGTCGCTCCTGCTGTCGGTAGGGAGAGAGTTCGGTATGAGACGGAAGCCGGATCGGCGGCCGCTTCTTCGCGTCCGCCGCGGGGGCTTGATCAGAGCACCGCGATCCGGTCCACAGCGACGTGGCCGGGAATCACACCGATGAACGACGCGAGGGCGCACAGGAGCGGGCCGCCGGTGTCCCGCCCCGGGGAAGGCGGGCACCCGTACGGCTGGTGCTGGTAGCTCATCCGAAGCTCCCGTGAAATCCTTCAGGTCGGCGGGAAGCTTAGCGAGAAGGAAGGGCCGTTCAGGGCAAAACCGAGCTTTGTGGGCAACTTGTGATCAAACAGTTGGGAACGGTCCAACATCGCCCGCGCTGGCGCTGCCGCCCTTGCGGGGGCGTTCACGCGGTGGGGTCGTCGCCCTCGTCGATGGCGTCCCACATCGCCCTGTCGGCGTCCTTCACCCGGGCCGGACCGCCGGTTCCCGCGCGCCCGGCCCCCCGCTCGAACCTGCTCGACATGCCGGGCCAGCGCGCGCTCAGCACCGCCGCCGCGGCGCCCGCGCCGGCCAGGACGATCCCGCCTGCGGCGGCCAGCACCGGCCACACCCAGGCGCGCGACTCCACGGAGATGTGACCGGCGGACGTCACCGCGGTCGTCATGTGCCCGGCGGCCGCCGCGGCGATGGTGCCGCCGCGCGTGCCGTCCCACGCCCCGGCCGCGACCGCCGCGCCGAGGAGGGCCACGACCACGCTCGTCACCCGCCGCGCGACCCCCCGGGCCGCGAGTACGGCCAGCACGGCGGCGAGCGCGGCCAGCGCCGCGGGGGTCAGCCAGGCGACCAGGTCGTTGCCGGTTAGGGTGCCGCCGCCCGCTCCGGCGGGGCTCCCCGCCGTGCCGAGCGTGACCCAGACGCGGCCCGCGGCCAGCAGCGCGAGCCCGCCGCCCACCGCGCAGGCGGTCAGCCAGGCGAGCAGCGAGCGCCGAGCCCTGCGCGTCCGGTCGTGGACGGGCGCCGGAGCGGTCACGGCGCGCCGCTCACATCGAGGACGTCGGCGTCGAAGCAGGTGCGGTCACCGGTGTGGCAGGCCGCCCCCACCTGGTCGACCTTGAGCAGGATCGTGTCGCCGTCGCAGTCGAGCGCCACGTGCCTGACCCACTGCACGTGGCCGGAGGTGTCGCCCTTCACCCAGTACTCCCCCCGGCTGCGGGACCAGTAGGTCGCCCGGCCGGTGGTGAGGGTGCGGTGCAGCGCCTCGTCGTCCATCCAGGCGAGCATGAGCACCTCGCCGGTGTCGTGCTGCTGGACGATCGCGGGCACCAGGCCGTCCGGGGTGCGCTTGAGCCGGTCGGCGATCTTCGGGTCGAGGGCCATGAGGCAATTGTGCCGCAGGTCCCGGCCGCCCCCCTCTCCGCCGCCGCTACCGGGCCGCGCTCTTCTGAACGGCGGGAAAGCGGCAGGCTTCCGGCCTGCTGCCATCAGGTGTCCGGATGACATGCGGTCATTTCTCGGCGCTATATGGCTGGACGGCGTTTCAGCCGTGTTAGGCCGGGAGTCATTCCCGGTGTCAACCATCCCCAGTGGACGCATCCCTCGACGCCACCACCGGGGAGCATCATGGATCCCGCCCTCAGTCGCCGCGCCTTCCTCGTCGCCTCCGGCATGACCGCCTCGGGCGTCGCGCTGGAGATCGCACTCGCCTCCACTCCTGCCGCCTCCTCGGCCGCGACGCCCTCGGCCACCACCCCCCTGACGACGATCCGCGCCGTCGCCAGGCCGCACGGCGCCGGCGGATACCGCAGGCTGTCCGACGGCCCCGGCTGGCGCCGCGTGACACGCACGGAGCTGGCCGAGGCCAGGAAGGGCAGGGCCGACCGCCGTACGGCGCTGGCCTGCTTCGTCCAGTTCACCGACCTGCACATCACCGACGTGCAGAACCCGCAGCGCTACGAGTTCCTGCGCGCGGGAGACATGAGCTCCTGGCGCCCGCAGGAGGCGTTGACCGCCGTCGGCGCCGTCTCGCTGATCGAACAGGTCAACACCCTGCGGTACGGCCCGGCCACCCGGGCGCCGATCGGCTTCGTCATGACCACCGGTGACAACACCGACAACAACTCCCGGATCGAGATGGAGTGGTTCCTCACCGCCATGACCGGCGGCCGATTCACCCCCAACACCGGCGACCCCGGCGCGTACGAGGGCGTGCAGAGCTCCGGCCTGGGCCTCTACTGGCAGCCCGGTTCCCGCGTGCGCGACATCGACAAGCGGGCAGGGTTCCCTCACCTGGACGGCTTCCTGGAGGCGGCCATTCGCGAGGTGAGCAGCCCCGGCCTGGCCGTGCCGTGGTATTCCACCGTCGGCAACCACGACCGGCTCTTCGGCGGCGCCTATTCCGCGGCCGGCGGTTTCTTCGCCGACCTGGCCACCGGCTCGCGCAAGCTGTTCGCCCTGCCCGCCTCCGAGGCCGGCGCGGTCTACCGGGCGCTACGCCGGGGCGACCCCACGGGCGCCCGTTTCCGCGCCGCGTGGAAGCGCTACCGGGGCAAGGCCCGGACGGTCACCGCCGACGAGCGCCGCGCCCCGTTGAGCCCGCACGCCTACATCGCCGCCCACCTCGACCCGGCGTACACCGGCGCGGGACCCGTCGGCCATGGCTACACGCGGGACAACCTCGACAGCGGCCGGCTGGACTACTCCTTCCGGATCGCCGACGGGGTCGTCGGCGTCAGCCTGGACACCACCGACCGCGGCGGCGACTACCGCGGATCGGTCGGCACCCGGCAGCTGGCCTGGCTGGAGCGGACCCTGAAGACCCACGCGGACGACATCGCCCTGATCTTCAGTCATCACCCGAGCTGGTCCATGACCAACCTCGCCCCCGATCCGGCCCGCCCGCACGACAAGCGCCACGGCGGGCAGGAGTTGCTGGCAGTGCTGAGGAAGCACGGCAACGTGGCCGCGTGGATCAACGGCCACTCCCACCTCAACAAGATCGTCCCGCAGGGCGGCTTCTGGGAGATCTCCACCGCCTCCCACGTCGACTACCCGCAGCTGGCGAGAGTCGTCGAGCTGGCCGACAACCGCGACGGGACACTGTCCCTGTTCACCACGCTGGTGGAGTCGGCCGCGCCGCACCGCACCGACTTCGGCGACCTGTCCCAGAGCGGCCTGGCCGCGCTCTACCGGGAGCTCTCGTTCAACTCCCCCGGCACGCGGAGCGGGCTGGCCGGCCTGCCCGGTGACCGCAACACCGAGCTTCTGCTGAGAAGGCGCTGAAGGCGGCCGGCAGCCCGCGTCAGCGTGTGGTGGTGGCGGTCGTCCAGGAGGCGTAGAGGTCGGCGTACACGCCGGGCTGCTCGACCAGGACGGCGTGCGGGCCGCGCTGCACGATCCGGCCGTGCTCGAACACCAGGACCTCGTCGGCCGCCTGGGCGGTGGACAGGCGATGGGCGATCGAGACCGCCGTACGGCCCCGGGTGACGCCGTCGAGAGCGCGGGCGAGCCGCACCTCGGTGGCGGGGTCCACGGCGGAGGTGGCCTCGTCGAGCAGCAGCAGGTCGGGGTCGGCGAGGTAGGCCCGGGCGAGGGCGACGAGCTGCCGCTCCCCGGCCGACAGCGACTCGCCCCGCTGGCCCACGGGGGTGTCCAGGCCGGCGGGCAGGCCGTCGAGCCAGTCCGCCAGGCCGAGCTCGGTCAGCGCCCGGGTGATCTCCTCCCGGGTCGCCGAAGGCCGGCCGAAGCGGATGTTGTCCTCCAGCGTCGAGTCGAACAGGAAGCCGTCCTGCGGAACCATCACGATCCGCTCCCTGAGCGAGGAGAAGCTCAGGGTGCGCAGGTCGACACCGTCCACGAGGATCCGGCCGGAGGTCGGGTCCATGAGCCGGGTGAGCAGCTTGGCGAAGGTCGTCTTGCCCGAGCCGGTCTCCCCCACCACCGCGATCCGCGTGCGCGGCGGGATGTCCACGGACACGTCGTGGAGCACGGGCGGTCCGCCCGGGTAGGCGAAGCCCACGCCGTCGAAGCGGACCGAGATCGGGCCGCGCGGCAGCGTCGCGCCGTTCACCGGGTCGGCCACGTCGGCCGGGGTGTCGAGCACGCCGAGGATGCGCCGCCACCCGGCGATCGCGTTCTGCGCCTCGTTCAGCACCTCGGTCGCGGTCTGCAGCGGGCTGATGAACAGCGTGATCAGGAACAGGAACGCGATGAGCCGCCCCGCCGTGATCGAGTCGGCGACGCCCAGCCAGACCCCGGCCACGACCACCAGCGCCACCGAGATCGAGGCGACCAGCTCGGTGGTCGGGAACGTGAACCCGACGATCTTCTGGGCCCGGGTCTGCGCCGCGCGCATGCCGTCCACCGCCGTGTCGATCCGCTCGGCCGTGCGGTCCTCCGAGCCGTACGCCCGGATCACCGCGCTGCCGACGACCGACTCGCTGACGGCGGCGAGCACGTCGCCGGCGCGCTCGCGCACCCGGGTGTACGCCTTCGCCACCAGGCGCTGGAACCGGGGCAGGGCCAGCATCAGCGGCAGGAAGCAGGCCCACACGAGCAGCGTGAGCTGCCAGGAGTAGACGGCCATGAGCACGGTCGCCACCACCAGCTGGCCGGCCGACACGATGACCATCAGCCCGCCCCACTGCATGAACGTGCTGATCTGGTCCACGTCGCCGGTCACCCGGGAGACCAGGCCGCCGCGCCGCTCGGTGTTCTGCGTCAGCACCGACAGGTCGTGCACGTGACGGAAGCCCTTGCCCCGCAGGGCCGCCAGGCCCGATTCGGTGGAGCGGTAGAGCCGCACGTTCATCAGGTAGCCGCAGAACGCGGTCAACACCACCGCGAGCGCGCACAGCGCGACCGCGTTCCGGATGAACGGCAGGTCGGGCACGCCCGACCCCAGGCCCCGGTCGATGACCTGCTGCACGGCGATCGGCACGACGACCTTACCCAGCGTGGCCAGCACGGCCAGCACGAGCGTCCCGGTGAGCCCGCGGCGGAACTCCGGCGACAGCCGCAGGCCCTGCCTGAGCGTCTCCAGCGCGCCCCGGTCGGCCGACCGGAGGGACGAAGTCTGTCCTGTGGCCGTGACGGTCATGCGATGACCTCCTCATCGGTGTCGTCGCGGATGTCGAGTTCGGCCCGCTCGGCCTCCTCGCGCTCGTAGGCGGTGACGAGGTCGCGGTAGCCCGCGCAGCGCGTCAGCAACTCCTCGTGGGTGCCGTGGTCGGCGACCACGCCCTGCTCCAGGTACACGACCTCGTCGGCCAGCGCGATCGTCGCCATCCGGTAGGCGACCACGATCACGGTGGCCTCGGCCGCGCCGTCGCGCAGGCCGTACAGGATGCGCTTCTCCACCTGTGGATCGACGCTGGAGGTGGCGTCGTCGAGGATGAGCAGCCGGGGCTCGCGCACGATCGCGCGGGCCAGCGCCAGGCGCTGCCGCTGCCCGCCCGACAGCGTCGCGCCGCGCTCGCCGATCCTGGTGTCCAGGCCGGACGGCAGCGCGCTGACGAAGCCGTCGGCCTGCGCGAGCCGCAGCGCGGCCCAGATCCGCTCGTCGGGCACCGCCGCGCCGAGCGCGAGGTTGCCGCGCACGGTGTCGTCGAACAGGAACGTCTGCTGCGGGACGAGCGCCACCGAGTCGCTGACCCCGCCCCTGGCCACCGCGCGCAGGTCGACGCCGTCGACGCGGACGACGCCCTTGTCGGGGTCGATCAGCCGCGCCAGCAGCTGGGTGAGCGTCGACTTGCCCGCTCCGGTCGGTCCGACGACCGCGATCGTGCGGCCCGGCGCGACCGTGAAGGTCACGTCCGTCAGCACCGGGCTCCCCGGCACGTACGCGTAGCCGACGCCCTCGGCCTCCACCCCGGCCGGACCGGAGGCGTCCAGCCGGGCCGTGCCGTACTCCATGGAGCCGGAGGCGTCGAGGACGTCCCTGACCCGCGTCCAGCCGACGACGCTGCGCGGCAGCTCGGCCAGCACCCAGCCGAGCGCCCGGATCGGGAAGGCGAGGAGGGTGAACAGGTAGGCGACCTGGATCAGGTCGCCGGCCGCCACGCCGCCCGACTCCAGCCGCAGCGACCCGACGAGCAGCACGGCCAGCACGCCCAGCGTGGGCAGCGCCTCCAGCATGGGGTCGAACAGCCCGCGGACCCGGCCGACGGCGACGTTGGCGTCCCGCAGCGCGTCGGCCTTCGCCTGGAACCGCGCGGTCTCGGCGTCCTCGCGGCCGAGGGTCTTGACGACGAGCGCGCCGTCGAAGCTCTCGTGCGCGACCTCGCTCACCTCGGCCCGCAGTTGCTGCGCCCGCATCGCGAGCGGCGAGAGCCTGCGCTGGTAGACCAGGTTGAGCACGGCCACGGCCGGGAAGATCAGGAACCCGACGAGGGCGAGCACCGGGTCGACCAGCACGATCGCCGCGGCGGCCGTCACGAGCATCACGACCACGCCCACCGCCATCGGCAGCGGCGCGAGCGGCCCCCAGGCCGCCTCGACGTCGGAGTTGGCGTTGGACAGCAGCTGCCCGGTCGGGTGACGGTGGTGCCAGGCGAGGGGCAGCCGCAGGTACTGCCGGGTGACCGCGCGGCGGGAGTGGGCCTGCATGCGGTACTGGTGGATGCCGGCCATGATGCGCCGGCCCATGATCCCCGCCGCCTTGAGCACCGCCACGCCCACGATCAGCAGGGCCGCGGTGACCAGCGCGCCGCTGCTCGCCGCGCCGTCCCGGAAGGCGGGCAGCACGGCGTTGTCGGTCGCCCAGCCGAGCGCCCAGGACGAGACGACGGTCATCGCGCCGTACAGGGCGCTGGCGAGGACCGCGCCGGTGAAGATCCTCGGCTCGGTTCTGATCGCCACACCGATGACCTTGAGACCCTGGAGCATGACTGAGCTGCGGGGCCGCGCGGGAGACTCCTTCGTCGGCACGCGGTGCGTTCCTTCCGATCGGGGACCAGCCGGGGCCGCTCCCTGCGAGCGCCCCGGAGGGGGACGTTACCCACTCGGGGACGCCGCCGGATCGGTCACCAGACCGACGCCACCCGAGCCCATGGTCCTAGATACTCCCTATCATCCTGATCAAGCCGTTTATTCCTCGGTCGTGCCCGGTCTTCAGATCCGGGTGGCGTGACCGGCGCATAGGCTGATCACGTGACACACGCCCAGACGGAGCGCGCGACGCTCTGCGACCTGCTCGACCGCCTCGGTCCCGGGGCGCCCACGCTGTGCGAGGGATGGACGACCGAGGACCTCGCGGCCCACCTCGTCCTGCGCGAGCGCCGGCTCGACGCCGCGCCCGGCATCGCGCTGCCGCTCCTGGCCGGGCACACCGCCGCCGTGCAGGAGCGCCTCAAGCGGCGCCACCCCTACTCCGAACTGGTCGGGCTCGTCCGGCAGGGGCCGCCGCGCTGGACTCCGTACGGCCTGGTCCCCCGTCTGGACGAGATCGTCAACACCGTCGAGCTGTTCGTCCACCACGAGGACGTGCGCCGGGCGCAGACCGGATGGGAGCCCCGCGTCGTCCCGAGGGACCTGCAGGAGGCCCTCTGGCACCGGCTGCGCGGAACCGCCCGGCTCTTCCTGCGCAAGGCCCCGGTGGGGGTCGTGCTCCGCCGTCCCGACGGGGCGAAGGCGGCCGGGCGCATGGCCGAGCCGGCCGTGGTGGTCACCGGCGAGCCGTCGGAGCTGATGCTGTTCGCCTTCGGCCGGCAGGCGCACGCCCGGGTGACGTACGACGGGGACGACGCGGCCGTCGCCCGGCTGCGGGTGGCCCGATTGGGGCCATGAGAAAGGACTCTCCAGACTTGTCCGGAATCCTCCACGTAAACGTCGCGCAATGGGGCAGCATGGGACCAGCCACGATGAGTGGGAGCGTTTGGGAGCCCCGGATGAACCTCAAGAAGGTCCTGACCTACCTGGCCATCGCGTTCGTGATCTT
The DNA here is from genome assembly GCF_040675265.1 of Microbispora sp. NPDC049633. NCBI lineage: Bacteria > Bacillati > Actinomycetota > Actinomycetes > Streptosporangiales > Streptosporangiaceae > Microbispora > Microbispora sp. NPDC049633. The sequence continues at coordinate 5,713 of NZ_JBFAOO010000039.1, read as the reverse complement.
CTATTTGTTCACGCAGCCCGCGAACGCCGCCGGCGCGGTCAGGAGCCTGTTCGGGGGCATCACCACGGGGGCCGAAAGCCTGTCCGCGTTCTTCACCTCGCTGTTCTCGGGCTGATCGGGCGGTCCGCCACGAGGCCGTCCCCGCCCGTCTCACGATGAGGGCGGAACGGCCTCATGTCCTCGCGGCTAGTTATGATCAAAACTGCCGCCGGGTACAAACGACCGGGATACCGACTGCAGGAGGCCCCCCGATGAAGGCGAAGAAGGTTCTTACGTACGCGGCCATCGCGTTCGTGGTCTTCTACCTCTACAGCCAGCCGCAAGCGGCGGCAGGTGCCGTGCGAGGCGTGTTCGACACGGTCAACACCGGAGCCAGCCGGCTGGCGACCTTCTTCACCTCGGTCCTGAGTTGAGGCGGCGGACCCCCCGCTCCCGCTCTCCGTCCCGGCGGCCCCGCCAATAACCACTTCGACTGACCCGAGCCGCGAGGCTCTCCGCGCACACAAGGGCCGGCAGGGCATCCGCCTTGCTCCGCCGGCCTCTCCTTCCGCGACCCTCCGATCCTTCCGCGACCCTCCGCGCGACCTACCCGGCCCGCCGGTGCTCGGTGAGCTCGTACTCGACGAACGCCCCGATCATCGCCCGCCAGACGGCCTCGGCGACCTCCGGGGACAGCCCCTCGCGCTCCGCCCTCTCCCGCGCCGCCGTCACGACGCGCTCCACCCGGTCGGGAGCCCGTACGGCCTGCTCGTCTGTCTTGAACGCCGCCGCCGCGCGGACGAGTCGCTGCCGTTCGGCCAGCAGCGTCGTCAGACGGGCGTCGATCTCGTCGATCCGGTGGCGGACCTCGTCGAGCGAGGTGGGGTCGGACATGCGTTCCCTCCGATGGTCAGCGATGATCACCGAATCACTGGATGATCACTGGCAACCTTAGGGCACGTCAGCCGGGCATGACCGATAAAAGGCCACACAATCACACATGCCGGTTTTCGCCCGTTATCGCCCTATTTGGGGCGATTGGTATGGACGCTTCCTCCACGATCGGCTGACCATGATAAGGCGGGGCTCCGGAGCGCCGCAGGATCCCTCTACGGACAGGAGACAGCCATGCGTGCCAAGCGTTTCCCGAGCCTGCTGGGCCTGGCGTTCCTCGCGGCCGTCGGTCTCGCGGCGGCCCAGCCGGCCCACGAGGCGTCCGCCGCCACGACCTGCTGGGGCGACGGCGGGTGCGGCTTCGGTGGCTCCCACCAGAGCCAGTGGCAGTACCAGTCGATGGCGTCCTCCTCGCTCGGCACCGGCCCGGACGCCTACCCCACGGCGATCGTCGACATCGACTGAGGAGCGGCGACCGGGGGCCGGGATCCGGCCCCCGGCGGCGCTCAGCGGACCGGGTGACCGGCCGCGCGCAGCGTGTCCTTGACCTCGTGGATCTTCAGCTGGCCGAAGTGGAAGACCGAGGCGGCCAGCACGGCGTCCGCTCCGGCGTCCACCGCGGGCGGGAAGTCCTCCAGCCGCCCGGCGCCGCCGGAGGCGATCAGCGGGACGCTCACCGCCGCTCGTACGGCCCGCAGCATCTCCAGGTCGAATCCCGACTTGGTGCCGTCGCCGTCCATCGAGTTGAGCAGGATCTCGCCGACGCCGAGCTCCTCCCCGCGCCTGGCCCACTCCACCGCGTCGATGCCGGTCCTCCGGCGTCCGCCGTGGGTGGTCACCTCGAAACCGGAGGGCGTGGGCGGCCCGTCGACAACCCGGCGCGCGTCCACCGACAGCACGATGCACTGCGACCCGAACCTGCGGGAGGCCTCGGTCAGCAGTTCCGGCCTGGCGATGGCGGCGGTGTTGACGCCCACCTTGTCGGCGCCCGCGCGCAGCAGCCGGTCCACGTCGTCGACCGAACGCACTCCCCCGCCGACGGTCAGCGGGATGAACACCTGCTCGGCCGTACGGCGTACCACGTCGAGCATGGTCTCCCGCTCGCCCGAGGACGCGGTGATGTCGAGGAAGGTCAGCTCGTCGGCCCCCTCGGCGTCGTAGCGCGCGGCCAGCTCGACGGGGTCGCCGGCGTCCCTGAGGTTCTCGAAGTTGACCCCCTTGACGACCCGGCCCGCGTCCACGTCCAGGCAGGGGATCACCCGCACCGCCACCGTCATCGCTCAGCCCCCGTCGTTGCCACGTTCCACCGCCCGGTACGCCTCTACCTCGACCTCGACCAGCATGCGCTCGTCGACCAGCCCGGCGACCTGCACGCTCGTGCAGACGGGCCGTACGTCGCCGAAGATCTCACCGTGGGCCTTGCCGACGGCGTCGAAGTCGCCGGCGTTCACCACGTACAGGCGGGTGCGCACCACGTCGGCCCGGGTGGTGCCGGCCTTCTCGACGGCGTCCAGCGCGATGGAGAAGGCGGTGAGCGTCTGCTGGTAGGCGTCGCCCACGTGCTGGACCTCGCCGCCCACGGTGGCGGTGCAGCCGGACACGAGCACGTGCGGCCCGGCCACGACCGCGCGGGCGTAGCCGTAACGGTCCTCCCAGGGGCCGCCGGAGGAGATCCGCCCTTCGGGCATCTGCTCACTCATGCGTTCTTCACCGCCGCGAGCGCCTCCTCCAGCGTGAACGCCTGGGCGTACAGCGCCTTGCCCACGATGGCGCCCTCGACGCCGTCCGGCACGAGCGTCGCGATCGCCCGCAGATCGTCGAGCGAGGACACCCCGCCGCTGGCGATGACCGGGCGGTCGGTACGCGCGCACACCTGGCGCAGCAGGTCGAGGTTGGGGCCGCGCAGCGTGCCGTCCTTGGTGACGTCGGTGACGACGTAGCGGGGGCAGCCCTCGGACTCCAGCCGGTCGAGCACCTCCCACAGGTCGCCGCCCTCCTGCGTCCAGCCGCGGGCGGCCAGCGTGGTGCCGCGCACGTCCAGCCCCACGGCGATGCGGTCGCCGTACTCGGCGAGCGCCTTGGCGCACCACTCGGGGTTCTCCAGCGCGGCGGTGCCGATGTTCACGCGGCGGCAGCCGGTGCTCAGCGCGGCCTCGAGCGAGGCGTCGTCGCGGATCCCGCCGGACAGCTCCACGTGCACGTCGAGCGCGCCGACGACGGAGGCGAGCAGCTCGCGGTTGCTCCCCCGGCCGAACGCCGCGTCGAGGTCGACCAGATGGATCCACTCCGCGCCGGCCTTCTGCCAGGCGAGGGCGGCGGCGAGCGGATCCCCGTACGAGGTCTCCGTCCCCGCCTCGCCCTGCACGAGGCGGACGGCTTGGCCGTCGGCGACGTCGACGGCGGGGAGCAATACGAGCGACATTGGGTCATGACCTCCGGTCGAAAACGATGGTGACGAGCACCGGGAGCAGCAGGATCGAGCCGAGGAACACGCCCAGCCGGGCCGTCCACGAGTCGAGCAGGATCCAGGCGAGCACCTGGACGAGGAACCACAGCACGGCGACGACGCCGTTCTCCGTGCGGCGGCGGCGGGCGAGGTAGCCCCGCTGCCGGGCCACCCGCACCGGTCGCCGGGGCAGCACCGCGGCCACGGCTCCGGCGACGGGTCCGACGAGCCGGTCGCGCACCTCGCGGCGCCTGGCGGCCTTCGCCTCGCGAGCGGCGCGGGCCGCCGCGAGGCGTTCGCGCTCGGCTTCGCGCTCCGCCCTCCGGCGGGCCCGTTCCTTGCTCATCGGGCCTCCCGCTCAGGTCCGGTCACGGCCTGGCCGGCCGTACGCGCCGCAGCCCCGCCGTTCCCCAGTGTCGCACCGCTGCCTCGAGATTTCGCGTGCCGGACACGCTCACAACGTGCTCAGCCAGTTGTCGAGCAGCACGGCCCCCGCGTCCCCGGACTTCTCCGGGTGGAACTGGGTGGCCATGAGGGCGCCGTTCTCGGCGGCGGCCACGAACGGCACGCCGTGCTCGGCCCAGGTGACCAGCGGCTCGTGGAAGCCGTCGCCGGCCTTGAGCACCCAGTCGCGCACACCGTAGGAGTGCACGAAGTAGAAGCGCGCGTCCTCGTCCAGACCGCGGAACAGCACGCTGCCCTCGGGCACGGTGACGGTGTTCCACCCCATGTGGGGCAGCACGGGCGCGTCGAGCCGCTCGACCGTGCCCGGCCACTCGCCGCAGCCCTCCGTGTGGACGCCGTGCTCGACGCCCTTCTCGAACAGGATCTGCATGCCGACGCAGATGCCGAGCACCGGGCGCCCGCCGGCCAGGCGGCGGCCGACGATCTGGTCGCCGCGCACGGCCTTCAGGCCCTCCATGCACGCCGCGAACGCCCCGACGCCGGGGACGACGAGCCCGTCCGCGTCGAGGGCCGCGTCGAAGTCGGCGGTGACGGTGACGTCCGCCCCCACCCGGGCCAGCGCCCGCTCGGCCGAGCGGAGGTTGCCCGAGCCGTAGTCGAGCACGACCACCCGCTTGTTCACTGCCACCACATCACCCCCGCGGTGATCGCCAGGGCCGCGCCGACGCCGGCGAGCGCCGCCAGCAGCTTGAGGCCCTGTCGTATGCCCGAGATGACCCCGCCGATCAGGAAGAGGCCGATGAAGATCATGCCTCCGGACGCGAAGGTCATCAGAGAACGCCCTTGGTGCTGGGCACCCCGCTCGCCCGCGGGTCCCGCTCCGACGCCTCCCGCAGCGCCCGCGCGAGCGCCTTGAACTGCGCCTCCACGATGTGGTGCGCGTTGCGCCCGTACGGCACGTGCACGTGGAGGCAGACCGCCGCCTGCGCGACGAACGACTCCAGGATGTGCCGGGTCATGGTGGTGTCGTAGTCGGGCCCGATCATCGGGGCCATGCCCTCGGGCTCGGTGTGGACGAGGTAGGGCCGGCCGGACAGGTCGACCGTGACCTGCGCCAGCGACTCGTCCAGCGGGCAGGAGGCGTTGCCGAACCGCCGGATGCCCGACTTGTCGCCCAGGGCCTCGCGGAACGCCGCGCCGAGCGCGAGCGAGGTGTCCTCGATGGTGTGGTGGGCGTCGATGTGCAGGTCGCCCTCGGTCTTCACGGTCAGGTCGAACAGGCCGTGCTTGCCGAGCTGGGCGAGCATGTGGTCGTAGAAGCCGACGCCGGTCGACACGTCGACGATCCCGGTGCCGTCGAGGCCCACCTCGACCAGCACCGACGTCTCCTTCGTCGTGCGCTCGACGCGGCCGCGGCGCTCGTTGAGCTCGGTCATGCGAGGACCCCTTCCAGCGCGGCGCGGAACGCCGCCATCTCTTCCGGCGTGCCGATCGACACGCGCAGCCAGCCCGCGGGGCCGGTCTCCCGGATCAGCACCCCGCGATCGAGCAGTCCCTCCCACACGGACCGCCGATCCGCAAACGTACCGAACAGCACGAAGTTGGCGTCGGAGTCGGCGACCGTGAGGCCGCGCTCCCGCAGCCAGTCCACGGTGGCGTCCCGCTCGGCGCGCAGCGCGTCCACCGTGCCGAGCAGCTCCTCGCGGTGCGCCAGCGCCACCCGCGCCGCCGCCTGGGTCAGCGTGGACAGGTGGTAGGGCAGGCGGACCAGCAGCAGGGCGTCGACCACCGCCGGGTCGGCGGCGAGATAGCCGAGCCGGGTGCCGGCCATCGCGAACGCCTTGGACATGGTCCGCGTGACGATCAGCCGGGGGTTGCCCGGCAGCAGGGTCAGCGCCGACGGCGTGCCGGTGCGGGCGAACTCGGCGTACGCCTCGTCGACCACGACCATGCCGGGCGCCGCGGCGAGGATCCGCTCGATCACCTCAA
>NZ_JBFAOO010000038.1:0-49925 GCF_040675265.1 Microbispora sp. NPDC049633 | reverse complement strand
CCGTCGTGACCCGGCCGTCGTGACCCGGCCGTCGTGACCCGGCCGTCGTGACCCGGCCGTCGTGACCCGGCCGTCGTGACGGGCGCCGCGCCGTGACGAGCGGGACGCGCCACCGAGGACGCGTGGTCCGGACGACGGCGGCAGACCCGCCGGGCGCACTCAGGTCAGGGCGGGCGGCATGCCGTCCTCGGCGTCGGCCGCCTCCACCTCCTCGCGGGAGATGCCGAGCAGGTAGAGGATCGAGTCGAGGTACGGCACGTTGACCGCGGTGTCGGCGGCCTGCCGCACGATCGGCTTGGCGTTGAAGGCGATGCCGAGCCCGGCGGCGGCGAACATGTCGAGGTCGTTCGCGCCGTCGCCGATCGCGACGGTCTGGCTCAGCGGGATGCCCGCCTCGGCGGCGAAGCGCTTTAGCGCGCGGGCCTTGCCCGGCCGGTCCACGATCTCACCGACCACCCGGCCGGTGAGCCGGCCGTCCACGACCTCCAGGGTGTTGGCGGCCGAGTAGTCGATGCCGAGGTCGGCCACGAGGGAGTCGGTGATCTGGGTGAAGCCGCCGCTGACGATCGCGAAGCGGTAGTCCAGCCGCTTGAGGGTGCGCACCAGCGTGCGCGCGCCGGGGGTGAGCACGACCTCCTTGACGACCTTCTCGAAAACCTCCTCCGACAGCCCTTCGAGCAGCGCGACCCGCCTGACCAGCGACTCGGCGAAGTCGAGCTCGCCCCGCATGGCCTCGTCGGTGACCCGGGCGACCTCGTCGAGGCAGCCGGCGTGCCGCGCCAGCAGCTCGATGACCTCGTTCTGGATCAGGGTCGAGTCGACGTCCATGACGATGAGGCGCTTGGCGCGGCGGTGCAGGCCGGTGCGCTGCACGGCCACGTCCACCTGCTGGGCCGCCGCCTCGGCGGCGAGTTCCGCCCGCATCGCCTGGGGGTCGGCGCCGGACACGGCGAGCTCGATGCACGTGACCGGATAGCTCGACAGCCGCTCGATCCTGTCGATGTTGGCGCCGCTCGCCGCGATGCGGCCGGCGATCCCGGCCATGGCGGCGGGCAGCAGCGGCGCGCCCAGGACGGTCACGTGCAGCCGTCCGCGCCGCCGCTTTTCCTTGGAAGTCGTGCCGGTGGCGATTTCCAGGTCCATGTCGAGGTCGGCGGCGACCTGTTCGACGGCCGTCCACAGGCCGCCGATGGTGCCTCCGGTGCCGGTGGGCGGCCCTCCGGCGTAGGCGACGAGCACGCCCAAAGTAAGACGGCCACGGATGACGACCTGCTCCACGTCGGCCACGACGACCGGGAACCCGGCCAGCACGGCGAACAGCCGCGAGGTGACGCCCGGGCGATCCGGACCGGTCAGCGTGATCAGGAGCGTGCGCTGGTTCACGTTGTTTGAGGTTACTGCGCCGCTTGTCATGAGCGCGCACGAGGTTCACGATGCGGACGCCTTCATGCCCCCGCCCTGAGGGACCGCTGTCATTTCCGCATGTCGTGATGGTGGTGGGCCGCGGAGCGGGCCGGGAGAGACGGGACGCCTCACCGTGGCCGGCACCCCCCGAGGAAGGACGCGACGCGCATGACGATCTCTCTGCAGTCCCAGCACTCCCTTGGCTCCGGCCGCTACACCGTCGGGCTCGCCGAGAGCGCCGCCGATCTGCGCGCCGCCCAGCGCCTGCGGTACGAGGTGTTCGCCGGGGAGATGGGGGCCCGGCTCGACTCCCCCGTGAGCGGGCTCGACGCCGAGCCGCTCGACGCCTACTGCGACCACCTCCTCGTCCGCGAGGGGGACACGGTGGTCGGCACCTACCGCCTGCTGCCGCCCCGCCGCAGCGACCGGCTCTACTCCGACTCCGAGTTCGACCTCGGCGCGCTGGAGGGCCTGCGCGGCGACCTGGTCGAGGCCGGGCGCACGTGCGTGCACCCGGATCACCGCGGCGGGGCGGTCGTCGCCCTGATGTGGGCCGGGATCGCCCAGTACATGACCAGCCGCGGGCACGCATGGCTGGCGGGCTGCTGCTCGGTGCCCCTGGACGACGGCGGCACGGTCGCGGCCGGGATCGTCGACCGGGTGCCGCTGGGGCCCGAGGAGCACCGCGTGAGGCCGCACACGCCCTGGCGCGACGCGGGGGTGCGGCGTTCCGACCGGTTCGTGCTGCCGCCGCTGCTGCGCGGCTACCTGCGTCTCGGCGCGTGGATCTGCGGCGCCCCCGCGCACGACCCGGATTTCGGCACCGCCGACTTCTTCGTGCTGCTCTCGGTGGCCGACGCCGACCCCCGCTACCTGCGGCGCTTCCTGGGACAGCCGCGGTGAGCGCCGTCACGCACCGGCCGGCGGCCTCCTCCGCCTGGCTGCCGGTCTCTCCCTGCGCGCCCGGCGCCTGCCTGCGCGCGCAGGCGCGTACGGCCGGCCCCCTGCGCCGGGCCGCCCGCCTGACGGGCGCGGTCGCCGTGCTGGTCGCCGGCCTGCCCATCGCGCTCACACTGGGCCGTACGGCACGGCGTGGGGCGGTCACCATGCTGTGGTCGCGGCTGTTGCTGCGGGCCCTCGGCGTGCGGCTCGTGACGCGCCGGGGGTTCTCCTTCATCGGAGGGTCGGCGCGGGCGCGGGCCGTGCCCGGGGAGGACGGGCCCGCCCTGCTCGTCGGCAACCACGTCTCCTGGCTCGATCCCCTGGTCATCACCGCGACCGTCGCCTGCCGCCCGCTGGCCAAGGCGGAGGTGGGCAGGTGGCCGATCGTCCGCACGCTCGCCGCCGGGGGCGGCGCGCTGTTCATCGACAGGGACAGGCTGTCCGCCCTGCCGGAGGTCGTCGCGGACATGACCGCCGCGCTGCGGAGCGGTGAGAGCGTGGCCGCGTTCCCGGAGGGCACCACGTGGTGCGGGCGGGAGATGGGCAGCTTCCGGCCCGCGGTGTTCCAGGCGGCGCTCGACGCGGGGGTGCCCGTACGGCCGGTGGCGCTGCGGTTCACGGAGGAGACGGGCGTCCGCGCCGCCCTGTCCACGCGGCCGTCGTACGTCGGGGACGACACGCTGCTCGCGTCCGTCCTGCGGATCGTCGCGACCCGGGGCCTCGTCGCGGAGGTGACGCTCTTCCCCGCCGTACGGCTCGACCGGCCGGCCGCGTACGGCGGGCGGGCCCGGCGGGGGGAGGCGCGCGCGGCGCTGGCGCGCATCACCGAGGCTCAGGTCAGGACCGGGCTCACCGAACCCGAGGGGCAGGCCCTGGCGGCCTGAGACGGCGCCAGCGGCCCAGGGACACCGGCGGCTCGGGGACACCGGCGGCCGCCCGGGGAGGCCCTGGACACGGTTCGCGCCCGCCCGACGAGGTGCGGGCACGGTTCGCGCCCGCCGAGGCGCGGACACGGCTCGCGCTTGCCAGACAAGGGCCCGGAAATGGCTCGCGCCCGCCCGGCGAGGCCGGGCGGGCGCCATGGACAGGGGGACTTTCCGCGTCGCGCGGGGCTCAGCGGGTGATCGAGCTCTTCGTCTTCACCCAGCCGATGCTGTCGCCGAATTCGCTGAGCAGCTCCCTCGGGTCGGTGTTCAGCGACGTGTCGGTGACCGCGCCGCCGAAGTAGCCATAGAGCTTGCCGCTGGCCGACCCGCTCACCTGGGCCTTCGCCCAGAACGTGTAGCTCCTGCCCTTCTTCAGACCGGGCAGCACGCACAGCGCGCGGGTCCGCTCCCGGGTGCAGTGCTCGTGGTAGTTGGTGCCGCGCGGGACGTAGATCCGGGTCTTGGTGACGTTCTTGGGGAACTTGACCGCGAGGAAGATCTCGTCGGTCTTCGTCTTGAGCTTGTTGACGAGCGTGACCTTGAAGGACACCACGCGTCCGCGACGGACGCCGTAGGGATAGCTGACCTGGATGCGGACGGGCGCCGACGCCGCCTTGGCCGAGGTCGACGCGGTGGACGCCGTGGACGCCGCCGGCGCGGTGACCGCCGTGGTCGCGGTGGACGCGGACGACGCGGCGGAGGCGGGCACGCCGGAGGCGACCAGCGCGCCCGCGGCCAGTGGCACGGCGAGCAGCGCGGTCGGCTTGCCGATGGGGGTACGCATGCGGAAAGCCTTGACGATCGAGATCACGGTTTGATCACGCATCACAAGATGAGATGGCTGTCGCCGAACTCGTGCCAGAGGTAGCCCTCGTCGATCGCCGCCTCGTACGCGCGGGCCAGGACGCCGGTCCCGGTGATCGCCGACAGCATCATCAGGTGGCTGGAGCGGGGCTCGTGCAGGCCCGTGACCAGGCCGTCGACCGCTCGCACGCCTCCCTCCGGGGTCACGACGTGGGAGGTCCAGCCGGTCGCCGCCCGCACCGTTCCCGGGACGGCTGTGTCGAGGGCGGCGGTCTCCAGAGCCCGTACGACGGTCGTGCCGACGGCGATCACCCGGCCCTCGTGCTCGCGGGTGATGTTCACCTGCCGTGCCGTCCGCGACGAGACCGAGAACCACTCGGGATAGGGCGGTTCGTCCTTCTCGGGAGACGCGACCCCGGTGTGCAGCGTGATCGGCGCGACCCCGATTCCCCGGCTGACCAGCGCGGTGACGAGTTCCGGGGTGAACGGCCGGCCCGCGCTGGGCATCTCCGCGCTGCCCGGCTCGACCCCGAAGACCGTCTGGTAGTCGGCGAGCGGCCAGTCGCGCCCCACGTAGCCGTACCGGATGGGCACGCCGTGCGCGGCGAGGTAGGAGAGCACGTCGCGGTCCAGCCGAGCGCGCCACAGGCGCGGCGTCTCCTGCGCCAGCAGGCGCAGCGTGGCGCCTCCCGGCAACGGCAGCCACTCTCCGGGCGCGGCGCCGGAGTAGGGCTCGGTCGCCGTCGCCGTACGGCGGCGCAGTTCGACCAGCCACTCGCCGGACGCGAGCCGGCCGGAGAAGTGGACGGCGAGCCGGTCCAGCCGCACCGCCGCGGGCAGGGTGGCGGAGTTGTTGACCACCAGCAGGTCGCCGGGCGACAGCAGCGACGGCAGGTCGGCGAAGACGTGGTGGGTGACCTCGCCGGTGTCGCGGCGGGACACCAGCAGCCTGACCTCGTCGCGGTGCAGCCCGCGGGCCTCCGGCGGCTCGTGCGCCTCCAGCGGCGCCGTCAGCGCGAACTCGAACGATCCCCCCGGCCCGTACGGCCGGATTCCCGGGGGGAGTGCTCCGGTGCCGGCGGGCGCCGGGCCGGACTCGCTAGCCGGGCCGGGGCCGCCGGTCGCCGGGGATTCGGCCCGGCTCCGGGCGGTGGCATAGGGACCGGGGCCGGCCTCGCCCCGGCGGGCGGTGTGGGGGCCGGGGGTGGTCATTCCAGCTCTCCCCGGGTGAAGCGGCCGGGCGCGGGGCGGCTGTGCACGAGGCGCAGCAGCCCCGGAACCACGCTCTCGGGCGGCGGCGCGGCCCCGGCCTCCTCCGGGCCGACGGCGTCGGCCAGCATGCGGGTGCGCATCTCGCCGGGGTCCACCCACCAGACCGCGACGTCGGGCTCCTCGGCGGCGAGGACGTGGGAGACCTGGTCGAGGGCGGCCTTGGTCGCGCCGTAGCCGCCCCAGCCCTCGTACGCCTCGACGGCCGCGTCGGACGAGATGTTCAGGATCGCGCCCCGCCGCTTGCGCAGCGCGGGCAGCGTCGCCTGCGCCAGTGCGAGCGGCGCGATCACATTGGTCTCGAACAGCGCGCGCAGCGCGTCCAGCGGGTAGTCGGCGAGCCCGGGCATCGGGGTGGGGCCGAGCCCGCTCGCGTTGTTGACCAGAAGGTCGAGCTCGGGCACGGCCTCGGCGAGCCTGGCCACGTGCGCCGGGTCGGCGACGTCACCCGCAATGGCCCGGGCCCCGAGGTCGAAGGCCGCGGACATCAGGTCCTCCTCGCCCCGGGCGGTGAGCAGGAGCGACCAGCCGTCGGCGGCGAGCGCCTTGGCGAGGGCGAGTCCCAGCCCTCGCGACGCTCCGGTGATCAGTGCGTGCTTCATGTGCTTCACGCTAGAAAGCAGCACGTCAGACGCGCATCGGGCGGAGGTCCGGCCGTTACTCGGCAGATGGGACTAGGACCCGCGGCCGACGCGGGACGCCCGATCCGAGGCCTAATCTGTGTCCGTGCCCCAGTCCGCCGATCCCGCCGTAGACCCCGCCGCCGGTCCCGCCGTAGACCCCGCTGCCGTGTCCGCGCGGGACCGCGACGCGGTGCTGCACGCGGTCAGCTCGGCCGTGCTCGCCGTCACCCGGCACCTGTCGGTCCGCGAGGTCCTCCAGGTGATCGTGCGGTCGGCGGCGCGGCTGCTCGACGCGAAGTACGCCGCGCTCGGCGTGCCCGACGACGACGGCGCGTTCGCCGAGTTCGTGGCCGAGGGCATCTCCGACGAGCAATGGAAGGCCATCGGCCCGACCCCGCGCCAGCACGGCATGCTGGGCGCGATGCTGCGTCAGGGGACGCCGGTCCGGCTCGCCGACATCCGCAAGGACCCCAGGTTCGAGTGGTGGCCGAAGGCCCATCCGATCCTCAAGGACTTCCTGGGCGTGCCGATCACGGACGGCGGCACGGTCCTCGGAATCATCTTCCTGTCCAACAAGCGGACGCCCGGCGGGTTCGACGATGCCGACGAGGAACTGCTGACGTTGTTCGCGGCGCACGCCGCCATCGCGATCACCAACGCCCGGCTCTACGAGCGGGGGCGCGAGCTCACGGTGATCGAGGAACGCACCCGCATGGCCCGCGAACTGCACGACGCCGTCAGCCAGAAGTTGTTCTCGCTGCGGCTGACCGCGCGGGCCGCCGCCGCGCTCGCCCGTACGGACCCGGAGCGGGCGGCCGAGGCGATCGACCGGGTCGAGCGGATGGCGGGGGAGGCGCTGACCGAGCTGCGCGCGGTGATCGTGGAGCTGCGCCCGCCCGAGCTGGACCGGCACGGCCTGGTGGAGAGCCTGCGCAAGCAGGTAGTCCTCCTCGACCGGCTGCACCCCGCGAGGGTCGCCTTCACGGCCGAGGGCGAGCCGCCCGGCGACCCCGACCTGGACAGCGCCCGCGATCTGGCGCCCGAGATCGAGGTCGCCGTGCTCCGGGTCGCCCAGGAGGCGCTGCACAACGCCGTACGCCACGCCCGGGCCGGCCGCATCGACGTGCGGCTCGCGCACGAGGAGACCGGGCTCGTGCTTGAGGTGAGCGACGACGGCGCGGGGTTCGACAGCACCGGGCTCGACGGTGCGGGAGTGCACGGCCTCGGCCTGCCGTCGATGAGCGACCGGGCGCAGGCCGTCGGCGGCAGGCTGTCGGTCTCCTCCGCGCCCGGCCGCGGCACGACCGTACGACTGGAGGTGCCCGCGTGATCCGCGTGCTCATCGCCGACGACCATCCCGTCGTACGGCAGGGCCTGCGCACGTTCCTGGAGATCCAGGAGGACATCAGCGTCGTGGGGGAGGCGGCCGACGGCGCGGAGGCCGTGACGATGACCGGCGAGCTCGCCCCCGACGTCCTGCTGCTCGACCTGAAGATGCCGGTGCTCGACGGCCTCGGCGCGCTCACGGAGCTGTCCGGCCGGGACGTGCGTGTGATCGTCCTCACGTCGGTGAGCGACCGCGGCGACGTGGCCCCCGCCATGCGGGCGGGCGCGGCGGGCTTCCTCTACAAGGACGTGGACCCCGGCGCCCTCGTCCAGGCGATCCGCGCCGTGCACGGCGGGCAGGTCCTGCTCGCGCCGGAGGCCGCCGAGGCGATGCTGGCCGGCCCGGGCCGCGAGCAGAGCGGGGTGGCGGTCGCGCTGACCGACCGGGAGCGCGAGGTGCTGCGGCTGCTCGCCGCGGGCCGCTCGAACCGCGAGATCGCCCGCGAGCTCGTCGTGGCGGAGAAGACCGTGAAGACCCACGTCTCCAACGTGCTCATGAAGCTCGGCGTGCAGGACCGCACCCAGGCCGCGCTCTACGCCGTACGTCACGGCCTCGCCTGAGCCGGAAATGGTAGTTCGTCCCGCGAATTGAATACTCTGGGCGAATGAGCAAGGATGACGGCGGCCGGATCGGGACGGTGGCCGCACTCGTGCGGTCCACGTTCCTGGTGAATGCCGTATACGCGGATTCCGCCCGCGAGTACGGCCTGACCCAGCAGCAGGGCCAGTTGTTGTGCGTCCTGATGGCGCAGCCCTACGGCATGAGCGAGCTGGGCGCGATGCTCGGCCTGGCCAAGTCGAGCCTGACCGGCCTGGTGGACCGCAGCGAGCGCAACGGGCTGGTCGAGCGCGGATCGGACCCCCGGGACTCGCGCGCGGTGCGGGTGTCGCTCACCAGGAAGGGCGCCGAACTGGCGGACGAGTTCTACGCCGAGACCTGCCGCCGTGTCGAGCGGCTCACCGAGCGGTTCACCCCGGCGGAGCGCGACACGCTCGCCGCTCTGCTCGGCCGCGTCGTGACGGACAACGAGGTCCCCACCGTGTTCAAGGAACCGGACCCCGCGCGTTAGGGATTGAAGTTCGCACTACGAACTAATATGGTTCGTGGTACGAACTGCAGCATTTCCTCGCGTCGGAAAGGCAGAGCATTGTCCGCACACGACGTCGTCTTCGGTTTCGGCGCGCACACCGGCATCGACGACATCCCCCAGCTGTTGCGCATGGCCCGGCAGGCCGACCGGGACGGGCTCGACATCTTCACGTTGTCCGACCACCCCTACCTCGGGGGGCGTCTGGACGCCTATGCCGCGCTCGGCTTCGTCCTCGGGAGCACGCGGCACATCGCCGGTTTCGCCAACGTCACCAACCTGCCGACCCGGCCCGCGCCCATGCTGGCGCGCACGGTGACCTCGTTGTCGGCGCTGTCGGGCGGCCGGGTCGTGCTCGGCATGGGCGCGGGCGGGTTGTGGGACCGCATCGCCGACATGGGGGTGCCGCTCCTTTCGCCCGGCGACGCCGTGGACGCCTTCGAGGAGGCGATCGTGCTGGTCAAGCTGTTGTCGGGCGGCGGCCCTCCGGTCACCTACGAGGGCAAGCACTACCGGGTGCACCGGATCGAGCCGGCCCCCGTGCCCGCGCCGCCCGTGTGGACCGGATCGGTCGGCCGCAAATCCCTGGCCGCCACCGGCCGGGTGGCCGACGGCTGGATCCCCGGCCACGCGGCCGACTGGCTCAGCGAGCGATACCGCACGTCACGGCCGGTCATCGACGACGCGGCGGCGTCCGCCGGCCGCGATCCCGGCGAGATCCGCACGGTCTTCAACTTCCCCGGGCGCATCACCGAGCGGCCGCTGCCCGCCACCCGCGACTCCGACGGCCGCTGGATCGGCGGCTCCGCCGCCCAGTGGGTCGAGGAACTGACCGGAGCCGTGCTGGAGCACGGCGCGTCGGGCTTCACGCTCTTCTCCGCGGACCATGGCGCCCCCGACCTCACCCTCCTGGCCCGCTGGGCCCAGGAGGTCGTGCCGGCCGTCCGCGAGGCGATCGCGAAGCGGTGAGGACGGTCCGGGCGGGGGTCAGACCTGGGACTCGACGACGGCGTTGTGCGCGGCCACCCTCGCCCGGCGTACGGCGCGGTCGAGGTCGCGCAGGGCCTGGCCGCGGGCGCCGACCTGCCCCGAGGTGAGCCCTCGCTCGTCGGCGAGGCGGAGCGCGAGCGCCAACCGGGAGGCGAGGGCGCCGACCCGATGAGCCCTGCCCGGGTAGCCGGGCGCGAGAGCCTCGCCGGCGCGGTCGAGGGCATCCGGCGCGGGGAAGCCCTGTGCGGGCCCGTCCACCCCCAGCAGCGCCTCGGTGGCGGCCATCATGGTGGTCCGCAGCGCCTGCTCAGCCTCGGCCAGCGACGGCACGTCGGGCGGGACGGCCGACGCCTCGGCCACCGTCCAGCGGACCCCGGAGTACGACGAGCCGCGCCGGTCGCCGGCCGGCACGAGGCCGAGGCACCGGCCGGGCAGGACGGCCACGGCGGCCTGGCCCGCGTCGATGGCGGCGCCGTTGAACACGGGCGGGCCGGTGAGCCCGAGCGGGTCGCCGGGCACGGGCAGGGCCAGCCGGAACGCGTGGAGCCCTTCGATCCGCCGGTCCACGAGGAAGGCCAGCAACGGAGTGTCGACGCCGTCCGCCGCCACCACCTGCGGTCCGGCCTCGCGCTCGACGCGGTCGAGGGCGTCCTCCAGGCTCACGTGTCCCCCCAGCCAGGCGTTGCCCCAGGCGACGAGCGTGGCGGAGATCGGTGAATCGGTGCGCACCCGATCCACGATATGTGGTCGGACTGCCATAGTTTTATCTCAGCGAACCACGGGAGGGGGCCACATGGGCGGTCAGGTGCTTCAGCTTCAGGACGTGGCCGTCCGCAGGGACGGTGCCGCCCTGCTGCGCGGCATCGACTGGAGCGTCCGGGAGGACGAGCGCTGGGTGGTGATCGGGCCCAACGGCGCGGGGAAGACGACGTTGCTCCAGGTGGCCGCATCGCTGCTGTTCCCGTCCGAGGGCTCGGTCGAGATCCTCGGCGAGCGGCTCGGCCAGGCGGACGTGTTCGACCTGCGGCCCCGGATCGGCCTGGCCAGCGCGGCCCTGTCGGAGCGCATCCCGCCGGACGAGAAGGTCATCGACCTCGTGCTCACCGCGTCGTACGCGATCCTGGGCCGGTGGACGGAGGAGTACGACTCCCACGACGTCACCCGGGCGGTCGAGCTGATCGACCAGCTCGGCTGCGCCCACCTGATCCGGCGGCGCTTCGCGACGCTGTCGGAGGGCGAGCGCAAGCGGGTGCAGATCGCCCGGGCGCTCATGCCGGACCCCGAGTTGCTCCTGCTCGACGAGCCCGCCGCCGGGCTCGACGTGGCGGGCCGCGAGGACCTGGTACGCCGCCTCGGCGCGCTGGCCACGGACCCGAAGTCGCCCACGATGGTGCTGGTCACCCACCACGTCGAGGAGATCCCGCCCGGGTTCACCCACGTGCTGCTGCTGCGGCACGGCTCGGTGGTCGCCCAGGGGCCCATCGACTCGGTGATGACACCGGACAACCTGTCCGCGACGTTCGGCGTGCGGCTGCACCTCGACCGCGGGCAGGAGGGCCGCTGGTACGCCCGTCCCCTCTGACCTCCTCGCGGAACCCGCCGCCTACCCTTGGCGGATGGCCGGACAGCGAGGGGCGCGGCCGTGGTCTGGACTGAGGAGCGCGCGGGAGCGAAGCGACCAAGCGTGACGAGGGCTGTGCTCATCGCGCGACTCCGGCACGACCAACGGCCTCAAAGCGCCCCGAGCAGCCGAGCGAAGCGAGGCAGGAAAACAGGGAGTAGTGCGAGTGACGCCGTGGGAGGCGGCCGCGGTCTTCGCGGCCGGTGTCGGGGCCGGGGGCATCAACGCCGTCGTGGGATCGGGGTCGCTCATCACGTTCCCCACGATGCTGGCCGTGGGCTTCCCGCCGATCGTCGCGAACGTGTCCAACAACGTCGGGCTCGTCCCCGGCGGCGTGACCGGGGTGCTCGGCTACCGCGCCGAGCTCACGGGCCAGCGCGAGCGGCTGCTGCGGCTCGGCGTCGCGTCGGTGATCGGTTCGTTCGCCGGCGGCCTGCTCCTGCTGTGGCTGCCCGCGGAGGCGTTCAAGGTCATCGTCCCGGTGCTCATCGCGGTCGCCTGCCTCCTCGTGGTGTTCCAGCCGAGGATCAACGAGTGGCTCGCCGTACGGCGCAGGCCGCACCCCCACGGCGGGCCGTGGCTGTGGCTGGGCGTCCTCGGCGCCGGCATGTACGGCGGCTATTTCGGCGCCGCCCAGGGGATCGTGCTGATCGGCCTGCTCGGCAGCTTCCTCGACGAGGACCTGCAACGGGTGAACGCGGCCAAGAACCTGCTGTCGCTGCTGGTTAACGGCACCGCGGCGGTGCTGTTCGCGTTCATCGCCCCGGTGGACTGGGCCGCCGTGCTGATGGTCGCGCTCGGCTCGGCCGTCGGCGGGTTCCTCGGCGCCCGGGTGGGCCGCCGGTTGCCCGCGCCCTTGCTGCGGGGATTCATTGTCGTCGTCGGTGTCGTGGCGATTGTGAAGCTGGTGTCCTGAAAGGGTATGTCTGCCCTTATGAAGGGCGACCGGGTGGAGATCGTCATCGATGCGGGGGGAACCCCGCGCACCTACGAGGTGGTCGCGACCAGGGCGGGCCGCCGGATCGAGATCACGACGGGCCGCGGAGTGGTCGAGGTCAGCGAGGTCACGCGGGCGGGCACTCCCGTCCGCACCGCGAGGTTCATGTCCAACCGCGTCCTGGCGCTGGTGGAGCATCCCGCCGACGACCGCGGCCCGGACACCGGCTGAGCCGGTCCGGGCACGGTGCGGCCGACGGGCGCGAGGTCACTCCGCGGGGCGGACCTGGATGACGCCGTCCTGCCGCAGCCGGGTCTGGAAGGCGGGCTGGCGCGACGTCGCGGGACCGTGCATGACGCGGCCGTCGGAGATGCGGAAGGCGCTGCCGTGCCACGGGCAGACGATGCAGGCCTCGCCCTCCTCCATGGCGACCCGGCCCTGGTGGAGGGGACCGGCGAGGTGGGAGCAGTTGTCCGCGAGCACGCTCACGTCGTCGCCGAGACGCAGCACGAACAGGTCGATGTAGCCGAGCCGCCGCCGGACCGGCCGTCCGTTGGGCAGGTCCTTGAGCGAGCACAGGTCGTGCCAGCCGAGCGGCATGAGGTGGCTGACCGACTCCGCGTGGTTGGCCCCGGCCGCCTGGCGGTAGGACATGTGGCTGCCCAGGTGCGCGCCCGCCGAGGCCGCCGCGAGGCCCGCGTACCCCAGGGTGCGTCCGGCCCGTTCGCGTCCCGTGAACCGTAAGAGGAGGGAGCCGGCGTAACAGAGCGCCGCCGTGGCGTTGGTCATCGCGTGCACGAAACCCACGCGCTGCTGCTCCCGGTGCAGCGTGGACCAGTCGGTGAGCCCCGCCGCCACCGTGGGAACGGCGCTGGCCAGCCCGGCGAGGATCAGCGTCCGCGCCGCGCGTGGGCCGGTCTTGGTCATGTCCACCACGCTGGCCGACAGCAGGCAGCCGAAGGTCGTCACGGCGAGCGCCGGATGCAGCGGGTGTCCCATGGGCACGCCGTGCAGGACGTCCCGGAGCTTGCCGGGCCCGAGCCTGCGGCGGACCTTCTTCGAAATGACGGCTATCGGCCGGTCGAGCGCGGTGGCCC
Organism: Microbispora sp. NPDC049633; assembly: GCF_040675265.1. NCBI lineage: Bacteria > Bacillati > Actinomycetota > Actinomycetes > Streptosporangiales > Streptosporangiaceae > Microbispora > Microbispora sp. NPDC049633. The sequence continues at coordinate 36,838 of NZ_JBFAOO010000038.1, read as the reverse complement.
GCTCGAGCCCGTCGAGGAGCTCCGCCGAAGGGACCCTCCGTGCCGTCTTGCCCGCACGTCGCGGCCTGGTCGTCTCTTCCATGTTCGCCCCCTAACACGGGATCACGTACCCCCGCGTCACAGGTGTGAACATGGACAGGCATGAGACGGTATGTGCGAGTTTTGGGTGGAAGAGCGTGCGACGGCCCTCGGTGTCGTCGCCCGGTCAGGGCGCCAGATGACCGCGGGCGACCGAGGTGGCGACCAGCCCCGCGGCGTACTCGCCGAGCGTGGGGGATCCCTCCTTGATGAGCCGCACCTTCTCCATCACCTGGGCGGCCGTCACCTTGAACAGCGACCAGGTGCCACCCTCGTTGTGGTGGTTCGCGATGATCGGAGCGAGCCGGTCGAGCGCCCTGGCGAACTTCGCCTCCGGTGTGCGCCGTTCCTCGAACTCGTCCCACAGCGTCCGCAGCCGTGTCCCCTGGTCCTCCGGGAGCAGCCCGAAGATGCGGTCGGCCGCCGCGCGTTCGAGGGCGGCCTGCCCCTCGACGGCGGCGGCGTCGTAGATGAAGGTGTCACCCGCGTCGATCTCCACGATGTCGTGGACGAGCAGCATCGCGACCACCTTGGTCATGTCGGTGCCCGGAGGCGCGTGCTCCGCCAGGGTCATCGCCATCATGGCCAGATGCCAGGAGTGCTCCGCGTCGTTCTCCCGGCGAGAGCCGTCGATCAGCGAGTTCCGGCGGATGACGCGCTTCAGCTTGTCGATCTCCATGTGGAAGGCGAGCTGAGACTGCAGCCGTTCGTGGATGAGCGCGGTCGTCACCCGCGCAAGCCTAACCGGTCACGATCACCTTCCGCCTGATTCACGGGCGCGTGCCGCGCGGACGCGCCCGGGCGCCGGCGGCACGTCAGACGGTGAAGAGGCGGCCGACCTCCTCCAGTTCGCGGACGAGGTCGAAGCGGGGGTCGCGGTAGTGCCGGGCGCCGAAGCCGGTGCGGCTCACGGTCCATCTCAGTTCGCGTGCCCACCTGTCCTGGTCGGCGCACAGCGCCAGGTCGGCCATCGTCATCCGGCTTCTGACCAGCGATAACCAGGCGGCACCGGGGGGATTCATGGGAGCCCTCCTTCCGGACGGGTGCCAAGTGGAGATCTCGTCGTTCTCCGAATTCGTCGTACGGAGGGCGCGGTCCCGGCGCGGGAACGGCCCATCGGGTGATCGCTGTTCAGCGGACGCGAGCGCCGGCGACGCCGGCCGGATGTCGAGATCCCACTGGCCCGGATGCCTCCCGTTGTCACGCGCATCCGAAGCGGCCGGCGCCCCTCGCCGGGCGCGTGCCCCGGATGGGGAATCGGGCCTCGGAGTATTTCGCCGGCGGCCGCCGGCGCCCCCACAATCCGGAAGACCCTTCCCGTATCGATCGTGACTCAGGACGCATTCCCCTGCAATACTTGGCGAAAAGAATTCCGCAAGAATCTTGTGCGGATGCGCCGCAAATCGCGGTGCAAGTTGCACGAGCGGGCGTTGTAATCTTCGGACAGGGCGCCCCTCATCCGTGCGCCCGATCCGCCGGGGCGCGCCCACCATCCGTGCGTCCACCGGAACACCGGAACACCGGACTTACCGGACTCACCGGACGAAGGAGGTCGGCAGGGATGCCCGAGCACGGCAGTCCCACCGTCCGCCGACGGCGCCTGGGGCAGGAACTGCGCCGGTTGCGGGAGCGCGCCGATCTGACGGGCGACCAGGTCGCCGCCCGGCTCGGCTGGTCGGCAGCGAAGATCAGCAGAATAGAGACGGCGCGGACCTCGCCAAGAACGGCCGACGTTGAAGCGCTACTCGTGATCTACATGGTAGATTCCGGCCAACGCCAAGAGCTTCTCGCCCTGCACCGGGACGCGACCCGGAAGGGCTGGTGGGAGGATTACCGCGACTCCCTGCCGAAGGAATACACGACGTTCCTTGGCCTGGAGGCCGAAGCCACGACGGCACGCGACTGGGAACCCCAGGTGGTGCCGGGCCTGTTCCAGACAGAGGCCTACGTCCGAGCCATGATGGAGAGCGGACAGCGGAGCACCCTTGAGGCGCCGGGCAACGTCCGCAGCCGGATCGAGGTCCGGATGGCACGCCAGCAGGCGGTTCTCAGGGCGGAGAGCCCGCTGGCCATCTCGGCCGTCCTGGAGGAGTCGGTCCTGCTGCGCCGGTTCGGTGACCACGAGGTGATGCGGGAACAGCTCAGGCGGCTGGTCGAGGTGTCGGAACTGCCGAACGTCGAGTTGCGGATCCTTCCGCTCGACGCGGACCACCCGATCAACACCGGGGCGTTCTGCCACCTCAAGCTGCCGGAGTTCCACGACGTGGTGTATTTGGAAGCCCTTCTGGGTGGGCGTCTGGTCGAGGACGAGGCCATCGTCTACCGGTACGAGGTGGCATTCGACTACCTGGAGACGAAGGCCCTCGACGTGGACGAATCCCGCCGGTTCTTGGAGAAAACTGTCCGTCACTGGCGATAGCCAGCTTTAGACCGCCCCGGAGACCCGCGCGAATGATTTCCGGGGGGAGAAAACATTGTCCATGAACTCGATTGACCTGTCCGGCGCCGCGTGGTGGAAGAGCAGCCGGAGCTCTAACAACTGCCAGTGCGTCGAAGTCGCCGTTCTCCCCGACGGCCACGTGGGGGTGCGTGACAGCAAGAACCAGGATGGTCCCGCTCTCGTCTTCACCCCCGCCGAATGGGACGCCTTCATCGGCGGCGTCAAGGACGGCGAGTTCGACCTCTGAGCGCCCTTCGCTGAGCAGAGGGCCGGGGTCGTTTACCGACTCGGGCCCTCGCCCTCCGCCTTCCGGCTAGGAGGCTACCCAGCGCTCCTATGATGACCGCTCCAGCGCAGGTCACAAGCACAAGGAGCGGACCGCTTGATCAGCGCAGCTGGCGCCACTGATGGAGTGGCTGGCAGCGGTGGACCGCTAGGGCCGGCTTCCTCGTATTCTTCTTCGACTAGCTGCCAGAAGAGCCGCTTGCTGCCATCCTTATGAGTCGCAGATGATGATTCCGCCCCGAGTCCTTTCGGGCTGCGCGTGACTCCTTTGCCTGTAGTGCAAGAGAGGCGGACACACCTGTTAAGGCGAGAGCTGAGAGCAGAGCGGAGGCGGCACCGTACGTCTGCCCTACGTACTGAGTCTGAGCCAGTCGAGGTACGTGCTCGCCGTGCCGGGCGTCGGCGGCCGTAAACGACTGAGGTGGAAGCCCGATCATCCCGCCCACGTGGGAGCAGGCCCCGACTCCGTCAGGACAATCCGGCTCACCGGCCGAGCGGATCGCCCGGACGCCCAGGTGGCCTGGGCGACCTGGCGCCGCTCGCCGGTTGCGCGGCCTCTCACCTGAGTCAGCGGGCTTCGAGGTCGCCGTGTGCCTCGATTGAGAGGTCCTGCCAGTCGGCCCAGGTCTTGAGCCGGTCGGCGTAGGCCCGCTCGATCAGTGGGTGGAAGCCCTTGCCGAACAGCACCCGCACCGGCGGGTTGGCGGAGTCCACGAGCTTCAGCAGTGCCTGCGCCGCGGCGGCCGGGTCGCCTGCGGGCATCTTCCCTGTCATCGACCCGAGGTGCTGACGGAGACCGTCGTAGGCCGGGTCGGGCTTGGCCATGTAGCCGTTGGCGAGCGGGTCGGGGTTGTTGCCGTCCCGGGTGGCGAAGCCGCCGGGCTCGATGATGGTCACCTTGACGCCGAACTCGGCGACCTCGCCGGCGAGCGCCTCGTTCAGGCCCTCCAGGGCCCACTTAGAGGCGTGGTACGCGCCGCCGAGCGGCATCGCGATGACCCCGGCGGCCGAGGAAAGCTGGATGATGTGCCCCGAGCGCTGCTCGCGCAGGTACGGCAGCGCGGCCTGGACCACCCACACCGCGCCGAACAGATTGGTCTCGAGCTGGTCGCGCAGTTCCTGTTCTGTAAGTTCTTCGACCGCGCCGATCTGGGCGTAGCCGGCGTTGTTCACGATGACGTCGAGCCGGCCGAAGTGCTCCTTGGCGCGCTTCACGCTCTCGAAGACGGTGGCCCTGTCGGTCACGTCCATCTCCAGTGGAAGCACCGCGTCTCCATAGGTGTCGGCCAGCGCCCGCAGGCTCGCGGTGTTCCGGGCGGTGGCAGCGACCTTGTCGCCGCGCGCCAGGGCGGCCTCCACGAAGTTGCGGCCCAGGCCGCGGGACGAGCCGGTGACGAACCAGACCTTGTGCATGATGTGCTCCTTGTTGCCGCTTTCAGTCGTTACAACCCCCTGGACGAGATAGCCCGGCAGAGATGTGAGATCGCCTGAGTGTGACCTGCGACACAATGCCACTTCTGTCCGGCATGGTGATATCAATGGTCGGCGTGACTCGCGTCGAGGACTTCCAGGAACTGAGGCCGCTGCTTTTCGCGATCGCCTACCGCATCCTGGGCAGCGTGAGCGAGGCCGAGGACGCCGTTCAGGAGGCCTGGCTGCGCTACGAAGGCTCCCCGGCCCAGCCTGAGTCACCCAAGGCCTTCCTGTCGGCCACGGTGACGCGGATCTCGATCGACGTGCTGCGCTCGGCCCGCGTCCGGCGCGAGGCTTACGTCGGGCCATGGTTCCCCGAACCGCTGCTGACCGACCCCTACCAGGACCCGGAGCGGTCGGCGGAGCTGTCCGATTCGTTGTCGATGGCGGCGCTGATCCTGCTGGAGCGGCTCAGCCCGCTTGAGCGTGCGGTCTTCGTGCTCCGCGAGGTGTTCGCCTTCAGCTACCGGGAGATCGCCGCCGCGGTGGAGCGGTCGGAGGCGGCCTGCCGCCAGCTCGCGGTGCAGGCGCGCCGTCACATGGACGCGGGCCGGCCCCGCTTCGAGGCGGATCGCCGGGCCCGCGAGCAGCTCGCCGGGCGGTTCTTCCAAGCGATGAGGGAGGGGGACGTCACAGGGCTGCAGGAACTGCTGGCCGCCGACGTCCAGCTGGTCAACGACGGCGCCGGCAAGATCGGGAGTACGATCCCCCTCTTCGGCGTCGCGAAGGTCGCCCGGGTGCTGTCCGTCGCCATCCCGCCGTTCGCCCAGATCGGCGCGGTGCTGGAGGCGCACGAGGTGAACGGCCAGCCGGGTGCGATCATCCGCGACCGAGACGGTCACATCTGCAACGTCTGGACGCTCGACATCCTGGACGGACGCATCCAGACCATCCGCTCGATCGTCAATCCCGACAAGCTCGCTCACCTAGGCCCCGTCGCCGACGCCCACGCGGTCATCCGCGAGAAGAAGCAGACCCGCCGCGACCAGCAGACGCCATGATGGGCGGCACGCGGGTCGGCCGGGCGGAGTCCCGCAAGGCGCTCAATGACGACTGGCAGGTCAACTCGGATATCGCAATCTCAGCTGGTCCATTGAGCCCTTCTAATCCTGAGTAGGGGCCGGCGACCGCACCGGGAAGAGCAGGAGAGGCCCAGACCAGGCGGCCGGCGGGATCGGCGAGGACCTGGACGTCCATCCCATGGCGCTTGTGCTTGCCGGAGTAGTACGGCTTCTGGCCGGCGACGCGGTCGATCGGGATGGGGCATCGGATCTTGGTCGACTGCTGTCTTACCGGGAGCCTCACCTCACACCCAACCCCGCTCTCCCACGCCCATCCTGACCAGCGCCATCAGGATGAAAATGGCTCAGTGCACCAACTAGCAACCGTCGGCTCCTAGGTACGCCCGCGGGACGCGCGTACGGCCCGCGACCGGAATGGCGCGAGCCGTACGCGAGGGGAAGGGGGTCAGGCGACGACGCCGAGCCCCTGGGCGACGCGCTGGCCGAGGTCCTTGTGGACGTTGGTCCAGTATTCGACCACGCGCTTCTTCATGTCGGCGGTGACCTCGGGAGCCGAGGCGTGGCCGACGATGTTGCTCACCATGTGGTCGCGGTCGACGTCCGAGAGCACGTTCTCCCACAGCGCGCGCGGCTGGACGAAGTCGTCGTCCTCGCGGTGCCTGACGTAGGCGCTCCGGATGATCTCACCGGCGATCTGGTAGTTCTCGCCCTGATAGAGCGAGGGGTCGGCGGCCGGGCCGCCGAAGGAGTTCGGCGCGTACAGCGGGTCGCCCGGGTTGGCGAACGCCATTGCGCCGTCCTTGTTGTAGCTGTGGACGGGCGACTTGGGACGGTTCACCGGGAGCTGCAGGTAGTTGGCGCCGATGCGGTAGCGGTGGGTGTCCGGGTAGGAGAACAGCCGGCCCTGGAGCATCTTGTCCGGGGACGCGGCGATGCCCGGCACCAGGTTGGCGGGTTCGAAAGCGGCCTGCTCGATCTCCGCGAAGTAGTTCTCCGGGTTGCGGTTCAGCACGAACCGGCCGATCGTGATCTCCGGGTAGTCGGAGTGCGGCCAGACCTTGGTGAGGTCGAACGGGTTGAACCGGTAGTCCGCCGCGTCCTCGAACGGCATGATCTGGACGTTGACCTTCCACGCCGGGTGGTCGCCGTTCTTGATCGCCGTGTGGAGGTCGCGGATGTGGAAGTCCGGGTCTTCCGCCGTCAGCGCCTTGGCCTCGGCGTCGGTGAAGTTCTCGATGCCCTGCTCGGTCTTGAAGTGGTACTTGACCCAGAACTTCTCGCCCGCGGCGTTGTACCAGAGGAAGGTGTGCGAGCCGAAGCCATGCATGTGCCGCCAGGTGCGCGGCGTGCCCCGGTCGGTCATGAGGAACGACACCTGGTGGGCCGACTCGGGCGACAGCGTCCAGAAGTCCCACTGCATGTTGTGGTCGTGCAGGTGGTTGTCGGCGCGGCGCTTCTGGGTGTGGATGAAGTCCGAGAACTTCGAGGGGTCGCGGATGAAGAAGATCGGCGTGTTGTTGCCGACGATGTCGTAGTTGCCGTCCTCCGTGTAGAACTTGAGCGCGAAGCCGCGGGGGTCGCGCGCCGTGTCGGCGCTGCCCAGCTCGCCGGCCACCGTGGAGAAGCGCAGGAGCAGCTCGGTCTCCTTGCCCTTCTGGAACAGCGTGGCCTTGGTGTACTGGCTGACGTCCTCGGTGATCTGCAGCACGCCGTACGCGCCGCCGCCCTTGGCGTGCACCACGCGCTCGGGGACCCGCTCCCGGTTGAAGTGGGCCATCTTCTGGATCAGGTAGTGGTCCTGCAGCAGCAGAGGGCCGTTGGGGCCGACGGACAGCGAGAACTCGTCACTGGGGGCCGGGATCCCGGCGTCATCGGTGGTGATGGGCCTGTCGGTCATGGGGCTGTCCTCCGGGGTCGATCCATCGGGGTCTGTCGAGAGCGGGCACTTCGAGAACGGTCACCTGGGACACGGGCACTTCGGCGACGGAGGGCGGGGACGGAGGTCAGACGTGAGCGGAGCCGGGCCGGGCGTCGCCGGCCCCGATCCGGCAGGGCGGGCACAGACCCCAGTAGATGACGTCCGCCTCGTCCACCAGGTAACCGGCGTCCGACGCCGGCTCCAGGCACGGCGCGTGCCCCACCGCGCAGTCGACGTCCCTGACTTGTCCGCAGTGGCGGCAGACGAGGTGGTGGTGGTTGTCGCCCACCCGCGCCTCGTACCGCGTCGGGCTGCCCGCGGGCTCGATGCGGCGGAGCAGCCCGCCGCGCTGCAACGCGTTCAGCGAGTCGTAGACGGCCTGCAGGGACACCTGCCCGACGCGTGCGCACACGCCGCGATGGATGGCGTCCACGTCGAGGTGGTCGCCATCGCTCACGGTCTGCATGATCGCCAGCCGGGCCGCGGTCACTCGCAATCCGGCCTGGCGAAGGCGCCCGGCGTCGTCCACGGCACCCACGCTAGCAGCAAAGTTGAATGATTCAAGCAAAGGAAGTGTCCCAGTTACTTGTCCCACGATCTCCCATGGACTCCCCGGATGTCGGCGGGAGATGGCATGCTCAGGTGCCGTGAGACGTCAGCCCCTCGCCCTGTCCCTGCTCGCCCTCCTCGCGGCTCCCCTCCTCGTCGCGGGATGCAGCCCGGCCGAGAGCGAGCCCGTCCCCGAGGCGTCGCAACCGGAGACGAAGACCTCCACGCCGTCTCCCAAGCCGCCGCAGCGGCGGCCCTTCACCATCTCCTTCGCGGGGGACGTGCACTTCGAGGGGGTCCTGCGCAACCGGCTCAACGCCGACCCGCGTACCGCGCTCGGCCCGATCGCCGCCGTCCTGCGCAAATCCAACCTCACGGCGCTCAACCTCGAGACGGCCATCACCACCGCCGGCACGCCCGCGCCGGGCAAGCAGTTCACCTTCCGCGCCCCGGCCACGGCGTTCACCGCGCTCAAGGCCGCCGGGGTGGACGTCGTCACGATGGCCAACAACCACGGCATGGACTACATGGAGAGCGGCCTGGCCGACACGCTCAAGGCGATCAAGTCCTCGAAGTTCCCCGTCATCGGCATCGGCGCGAACGAGACCGAGGCATACCGGCCCTACCGCAGGACGGTCAACGGCAACCGGGTGTCGATCATCGGCGCCACTCAGGTGCTCGACTCGCAGTTCATCCAGTCCTGGACCGCCGCCGGCGACAAGGGCGGGCTCGCCTCCGCCAAAAACGAGCCCCGTCTCGTCCGGGCCGTACGGCAGGCCCGCAAGAACTCCGACACCGTTATCGTGTTCCTCCACTGGGGCACGGAGCTGGTCAAGTGCCCGACGCCGGTGCAGCGGAGCCTGGCGGACAAGCTCGTGGCCGCGGGGGCCGACGTGATCGTGGGCAGCCACGCGCACATCCTGCTGGGCGGCGGCTACTCCGGCCAGGCGTACGTGCACTACGGCCTCGGCAACTTCGCCTTCTACAACTGGGGCCCGGACACCGGAGCGACCGGTGTGCTCACCCTGACGATCAACGGCAGGAAGGTGCTCAAGGACCAGTGGACCCCCGCCCGGATCAACGGCGGCGTGCCGATTCCCGCGACGGGCGGCGCCAAGCAGCAGGCGCTCGGCTCCTACCGCGCGCTGCGCGGCTGCACCGGCCTGTCGGCGGCGCCCGCCGACTCCTGACGGCGAAAGAAACCACCGGATTCTTGCCGCAAATCAGACGACTGGCCGATTAGCGCTGACCGTCGCGCGTGAAACAGGCAAGATGGGTGAGTGTCCAGCCGGTACGTGAGGGAAGCAGGCGGTCCCGCCGTCGCCGTCGAGCCCTGTGTCGAGCCCTGTGTCGAGCCCTGTGTCGAGCGCGGTGTCGTCGAGCGCCGTCTCGCCGACTGTGACGTCGAGCACTGTGACGTCGTCGAGCAACGGAGCGGTGAGGGTGGTGAGGGGATGTCGCCGCGCTCGTCGCATCCCGATGAGCCGCTGCGGCGGCGTCCTTCGCAGCGTCGTAGTGCCCGCAGGGTGGAGCGGATGCTCGACGCCTGCGCCGAGTTGCTCGACGAGGGCGGGTACGACGCGCTGACGACCACCAGGGTGGCCGAGCGGGCCGGGGTGGCGATCGGTTCGGTCTACCAGTTCTTCCCCGACAAGCGGGCGCTCAGCCAGGCCCTGACCCGGCGCAACGTCGAGTCGTTCGTGGCCCGGGTCGGGCGGCGTTTCATGGTCGAGCACTACGCCGGCTGGTGGGACGCCGTCGACGCCGTCATCGACGAGTACGTCGAGATGCACCGCAGCGTGCCCGGATTCCGCTCGCTGCACTTCGGCGAGGTCTTCGATCTCGGCCTCCTCGACTCCGTGGCCGACAACAACACCGTGATCGCCGGGCGGCTCCGGGCGCTTCTCCTCGCCGAATTCGGTCTGGCGGACAGCGAAGAATTGGACCGTGCCATTCCCGTCGCCGTGGAGGCGGGGGACGCGGTGCTGAAGCTCGCCTTCCGGCACGACCCGAACGGCGACTCGGAGATCGTGGCCGAAGCCAAGCAACTGGTCTGCGGATACCTGTCCCGCCAGCTCGCCTCCGCCGTCTCGCGGCGCGGGTGACACCCGCGCGCGGGCGGGGCCGTCCGGCTCGGGGACTCACTCGCGGGATGGGCTCGGCTCGGCCGGTGCCTGAGGGCCGGGCACGCCGCGGGGGACGTCGATCGAGGGCCACAGTCCCGGCGAGCTGCCCTGCACGTAGGCGGTGTTCTGCCACGACCTGGTGTGGGTGCGCGGCGGTATCGTCAGCTCCCGCGGGTCGTCCTCGTCCGTCCGGCTCGGCTGTCCCTTCTCCGCCTTGTCGGTACGGCACCCCAGCGCCGCCGCGGGCTCCATTCTGAGTTCCATGATCTGCAGCTTGGCCTGCAGCCGGGCCAGTTCGGCGCGGGCATGGTCGAGCGCCTCGTACTGCGCCGTGACGAAACCGGCGAAACCGGGGACCACTGCGGCGAGCACCGTTGTGGAGGCGAGAGTCAGTATCACCCGCTTGGACATGCTGTAGCGCTCCTCGCCGAGCTTCGATTGGCACAGGCAGGGTGCGATATGCCCGACTATCTGCCGAGAAAAGCGCATAGTAGTCAAACGTGTACTAATCGTTGCTTCGGCAATGCCTGATGTTGTCCTGCGAAAGCAGGCCGGGATCGGTAGCCTCGGCACTGTGGCACATGTGACAAATGAGCAGGTGGACCGACTGCTCGAACAGGCCCTGCTGCTCGATGACCACGGTGCCCTCGCCCGCCGCCTCGACGCGCTGGCCCAGGGGTACGAGTCCGGAGAGATGTCGAGGGCGGCGATCCTCGTGCTCGCCGCGGAGGAGTGGCGCCAGGCCGGTCAGCCCGCGGCCGCACTCGACCGCTACCAGAGCGCGATGGAGGACGGCGGGGAGGTGCCGGTGGACCCGCGTGCCGGGATCGCCGACACGCTGTTCGAGCTCGATCGGCCCGAGGAGGCCAGGGCTGTGATCGCCGCGATCCGGGCGGGTGACTGCAGCCCGGCCACCGCGCTGACCGTGGCCGAGACGCTCGTGGCGTACGGCGACCTCGGCGCGGCGCACGAGTGGGCCACCGACGGGATCCGGGCCTGCGGGGGTGCGGGATCGGGCATCCGCGACTCCCTGCTGCGCACCCGCTACCGCATCCGGGTCGACCTCGGCCTGCCCGAGGACGACCTGGACGCCCTCCTCGACGTCTCCCGCTGAGCCTCCCGGCGCCCATGCGAAAGGGGCCGTGAACCACGGCCCCTTGGAGTCTCGCTGTCTCGGGTCTCGCTGTCTTCGGTGTTCCGGCGGGTCGGTGCCGGGTGGGAGCTCTGTTGGGCGGGGCGACGCGGCTCACCGCGGCCGGTGTGCGCCCTTCCGGCAGGTGCTCGTCTCCCGTCCCGGCGAACTCGTCCTCGTACGGCCCCGGCCGTCGAACCCGGGCCGCCGGCCGCCGTCTTCGCCCGCCCGCCCGCCCGGGACGTACGGCGAATTAGGGCAGGAGCTTCTTGCCGGTGGCGTCGGCCAGGTCGGTCACCGCGCGTGTGCCCGTGGCCTTGGTGAGGGCGGCCGGTGCGGTGATGTCGCCGTTCTGCCCGCGCGTGGCCGCCTTGGGGTACTCGCGCGGCTGCATCCGCGGCACGTGCCGGCCGTCCGCGGCGTCGGTCCGCACCACCGGGGCGGTCCCCCGCGCGCCGTCGGGCCGTTGACGCCCGTCCTTGGCCCCCTTCTTGCGCTCGCCCTCCGGCAGGGAGGCGTTGCGCGTGCCGGACGCCGGGCGACCGGCCTGGCCCGCCTGGCCCGCCTGGTTCGCCTGGTTCGCGGCCTGCGCCGGCGGCACGAGCCCCGGCTTGCGGGGATGGTGCCCCTTACGGTGGCGGCGGTCCCGCGCCGGGAATGTCCGCGTGCTCTGCTCCTGGCCCGAGGCGGCGCTCTGCGAACTGTTGCTGTTGGAGACGCCCTCGGGCGTCAGAGTGCCCTGCGTGCCCTGGTTCTGTGCCTCCGGCTTCTGCGCTCCCGGCTTGCGTGCCTCCGGCCTGCGCGGTGAGGTGTTCTGCGCCCCCGGGTTCTGTGCCCCCGGATTCTGCCCCCCTGGATTCTGCGCCCCCGGGTTCTGCGACAGCGTGCCACGGGCCGCGTCGCCGCGGGACGGGGCGCCCGCCGGTTCGCCCTCCGGCTTCGGATGCCGGTGGCCCTTCTTCGGATGCCCCTGCGTGGCGGGGTGCTCCCGCTCGTGGGCGGCCGGCGCGGTCCGCAGCGCCGGTGCGCAGGCGTTCGCGTCGCTCGGCTTGGCCGGCGCGACGGCGAGGAGAGGCACGGTGCTCCTGGCCGGGAACAGGGTCTTGGCGTCCGCCGCGGGGACGGCGGGCGCGGCCTTGGCCGCCGAGGGAGCCGCGCCGGTCATCGCACCCGGCAGCGTACGGGGACCCGGCACGGCCGGCAGGGTGCGGGGGCCGGGCACGGCCGGCAGCGCCGCCGGGACGGAGCGCGTGGTCGTGGCGGGGCCGGTAGGCAAGGAGTTGCGCCCCTGACCGGCGGCCGCTCCGGCCGCGTCGGCGATGCTCAGCACGCCCGCCGCCGGAGCGAGGGTGGTCAGCCCGCCCGTGACGTCACGGCCTGGGACGTCACGGCCTGGGACGTCACGGCCCGTGACATCGCGGCCTGTGACGTCGCCGCTCTGGGTCCGGCAGGCGTCGGCCAGCGCGCCGCCCTTCGCCATCGCCGCGCCCCCGGTCAGCCAGCTCACCCCGGCCGTGACCGCCGCAAGCGCGACGCACCGCCCTCGAATACTTCGTGATGTCCTGGACATCCACGTCCCCCTGATCGCGTACGGTAGTCCGACGAACGCCGAACGTAGCAGCGAGGGAGAAGGGCGGGGCGCGCTTGCCCCAATGGTGGGGAAGACCTTACCGAACGGGCCGGATCGTCAGCGTGTCACCTGCCTCGTCGATATCGACGATTACCTCGTCGCCGTCCCGGATGGCGCCCGACAGCAGCTCCTTGGCGAGCTTGTCGCCGATGGCCGACTGGATCAGGCGGCGCAGCGGGCGCGCACCGTACAACGGGTCGTAGCCGGTCAGCGCGAGCCAGTCGCGGGCCGCGGGGGTGACGGTCAGCGTGAGCCGCCGGTCGGACAGGCGCCGGGCGAGCCGGGTGACCTGCAGGTCCACGATTTGCGACAGCTCCTCGGTGCCCAGCGCGTCGAACACGATGATGTCGTCGAGCCGGTTGAGGAACTCGGGCTTGAACGAGGCCCGCACCGCGTTCATCACGGCGTCGCGCTTGGCCTGGTTCTCCATCGTGGGATCCACGAGGAACTGCGAGCCGATGTTCGAGGTGAGGATCAGGATCGTGTTGCGGAAGTCGACCGTCCGGCCCTGCCCGTCGGTGAGCCGGCCGTCGTCGAGCACCTGGAGCAGGATGTCGAAGACCTCCGGGTGGGCCTTCTCGATCTCGTCGAGCAGCACCACGGTGTAAGGCCTGCGCCGCACGGCCTCGGTGAGCTGGCCGCCCTCCTCGTAGCCGACGTATCCGGGCGGCGCGCCGACCAGGCGGGCCACACTGTGCTTCTCGCCGTACTCGCTCATGTCGATGCGGGTCATGGCCCGCTCGTCGTCGAACAGGAACTCGGCGAGCGCCTTGGCCAGCTCGGTCTTGCCGACGCCGGTCGGGCCGAGGAACAGGAACGAGCCGGTCGGCCGGTCGGGGTCGGAGATGCCGGCCCGGGCCCGCCGTACGGCGTCGGAGACGGCCTGGACCGCCTCGCTCTGGCCGATCAGGCGCCTGCCCAGCTCGTCCTCCATCCGCAGCAGCTTGGCGGTCTCGCCCTCGAGCAGCCGTCCCGCGGGGATGCCGGTCCACGAGGAGATGACCTCGGCGATGTCGTCGGGACCGACCTCCTCCTTCACCATGGGCTCGGCCTCGGCCTCCGCCGACTCGGCGGCCTTGGTCGCCTCCGCGAGCTCCTTCTCCAGGCGCGGGACGTCGCCGTACATGAGCCGGGACGCGGCCTCGAAGTCGCCGTCACGCTGGGCCCGCTCGGCCGCGCCGCGCGCCTCGTCGAGCCGCTTCTTCAGCTCGCCGACCTTGTTGAGGCCGGCCTTCTCCCGCTCCCACCGGCTGACCAGGGCGTTGAGGTCCTCCTGCCGGTTGGCCAGCTCCTCGCGGAGCTTCTCCAGGCGCTGGCGGCTGGCCTCGTCGGTCTCCTTGGCGAGCGCGAGCTCCTCCATCTTGAGGCGGTCCACGCTCCGCTGGAGCTGGTCGATCTCCACCGGCCGCGAGTCGATCTCCATGCGCAGCCGCGACATCGACTCGTCCACCAGGTCGATGGCCTTGTCGGGCAGGAACCGCGCCGTGATGTAGCGGTCGGAGAGCGTGGCGGCGGCGACCAGGGCGCTGTCGGAGATCTGCACCTGGTGGTGCGCCTCGTAGCGGCCCTTGAGCCCGCGCAGGATCGCGATCGTGTCCTCGACCGTCGGCTCGCCCACGTAGACCTGCTGGAACCGCCGCTCCAGGGCCGGGTCCTTCTCGATGCGCTCGCGGTACTCGTCGAGCGTGGTGGCGCCGATCATGCGCAGCTCGCCGCGGGCCAGCATGGGCTTGAGCATGTTGCCGGCGTCCATCGCGCCCTCGGCGGCGCCCGCGCCCACCATCGTGTGCAGCTCGTCGATGAACGTCACGATCTGGCCGTTGCTGTTCTTGATCTCGTTGAGCACGGCCTTGAGGCGTTCCTCGAACTCGCCGCGATACTTCGCGCCCGCGACCATCGCGCCGAGGTCGAGCGCGACCAGGCGCTTGTTGCGCAGGCTCTCGGGCACGTCGCCGGCGACGATCCGCTGGGCGAGGCCCTCGACCACGGCGGTCTTGCCGACGCCGGGCTCGCCGATCAGCACGGGGTTGTTCTTGGTGCGGCGCGACAGCACCTGGATGACCCGGCGGATCTCGCTGTCGCGGCCGATCACCGGGTCGAGCTTGCCGGACCGCGCCCGCTCGGTGAGGTCGACGCCGTACTTCTCCAGCGCCTGGTAGGTGTCCTCGGGGGTCTCGCTGGTCACCCTGGCGTGCCCGCGGACCTTCTCGAACGCCTCGAGCAACGCGTCGGGGGTGGCGCCCGCGGCCTTCAGCAGGTCGGCGACCGGCCCGCCGTCGGTGGCGAGCCCGACCAGCAGGTGCTCGGTCGAGACGTACTCGTCCTCGAGCTGCTTGGCCCGCTGGGCGGCGGTGTTGATGACGCTGTGCAGCTGACGCGAGCTGGACGGCGCGCTCACGGTGGAGCCCTGCGCCTTGGGCAGCCGGTCGAGCAGCTCCTCCGCCTGGGCGCGCAGCTGCCGGGGGTCCGCCCCGACGGCCTGCAGCAGCGACCCGGCGATGCCGCCGTTCTGCGCCAGCAGGGTCGTCAGCAGGTGCGCGGGCGCGACCTCGGGGTTGCCGTCCGCCGCCGCGCGCCGGACGGCCGCGGACAGGGCCTCCTGGCTCTTCTGGGTGAACTTGTAGTCCATATGTGAATGCCTCGATTCGCCGGTCAGGCAGGTGGCAGTTCGTAGCGGACCAGTGCCCGCAACATCGTGAGCTCACCCCTGAGCCGGGTGACCTCCTCGCGCAGGCGCATGTTCTCGGTTTCGAGTTCGAGGATGCGCTTGATGCCGGCGAGGTTGATGCCGTGCTCCTGGGAGAGCCGCTGGACCTCGCGCAGGAGCACGATGTCCCTCGTCGAGTACAGCCGCCCCCGCCCGGCCGTACGACCGGGGCTGACGAGCCCGAGCCGGTCGTACTGGCGGAGCGTCTGCGGGTGCAGCCCGGACAGCTGGGCGGCTACGGAGATCACATAAACAGGTGTGTCGTCGGAGATGTCGAAAAAGCTGGCATCCATCGGCTCACTCGCTTCTGGCCTGCTTGATGAGCTCTTCGCGAAGGTCCGGGCCCTCCGTGGCGTTCCTGAACTCCTCGAGGGCCGCTCGGGCCTTGTCGTCGAGGTTCTGCGGCACCGCGACTTGCACGGTGACCAGCAGGTCGCCCTTCGTGCCGTCCTTGCGGGAGGCCCCCCTGCCACGCACCCGGAACGTCCGCCCGTTGGGCGTCCCCTCGGGAATGCGCAGAGTCACCGGCATCCCCCGGAGAATCGGCACCTTGATCTCGGCGCCGAGCGCGGCCTCGGGGAAGGTGACGGGGACCGTGACGGTCAGGTTCTCCCCGCTGCGCCCGAACACGGGGTGCGGCTTGACGTGGACCAGCACGTAGAGGTCGCCGGCCGGGCCGCCGTTCTCACCGGGCGCGCCCTTGCCCTTGATCCTGATGCGCTGGCCGTCGCCGACCCCGGCCGGGATGCGGGCCTGGATCGTACGGGTGCTCTTGCCGCGCCCGCTGCCGTCGCAGACGGGGCAGGGGTCGTCGACCACCAGGCCCCGGCCGCGGCAGTCGCGGCACGGCTCGGAGAAGGCGAAGTTGCCGAGGTTGCGGCTGGCCGCCCCGGTTCCCTCGCAGGTCGGGCAGACCCGTGGCGTGGTGCCTGCCTTCGCCCCCGTGCCGCCACAGGCGGTGCAGGCGGCCGAACTGGTCAGCCGGAGTGACACGGTCGTGCCGTCGACCGCCTCGCCGAAGGCGAGCGTCACCTCCGATTCGACGTCCTGGCCGCGCCGGGGCCGGGCATTGGTCGTGCGCGTGCCCGTGCCCGCGCCGCCCCGGTTGAACAGCCCCCCGAACAGGTCCCCGATCCGCTCGCCCGACCCCGAGCCGCCGAACAGGTCGCCGAGGTCGAAGTTGAAGCCGCCACCGGCCCCGCGCGGGCCGCCCGCCCCCGCGAAGCCGCCCACACCCGACCCGAACAGGGTGCGCGCCTCGTCGTACTCCTTGCGCCGCTTGACGTCGGACAGCACGTCGTACGCCTCGGAGACCTCCTTGAACTTCTCCTCGGTCTCCTTGTTCCCCGGGTTGGCGTCGGGGTGGTACTGCCGGGCGAGCTTGCGGTACGCCTTCTTGATCTCCTCGGCGCTCGCGGTCTTGGGCACACCAAGGACGGCGTAGTAGTCCTTTTCCAAGTAGTCCTTGGTGCTCATCTATCGCTTCCTTCGCACGAAAGGGGGAGTCAATCTGTGTTCCCGCGGGCGGTCCCGCGGCTGTCGTCGCGGGTGCCCTCGCGGGTCTCTCCCGATCTTCGCCGATCGGGAGAGACTCCGCGGTTTTCAGTTCTCGTCCGGCCCGCCGGACTCACCGGAGCCGGCCGCCGTCTCCTCCGGCGCCGCCTCCTCGCTCGGCTCGGCGACGGCCACGCGGGCGGCCCGCAGGATCCGGTCGTTGACCCGGTAGCCGGGCTGGAGGATCTCGACGCACGTCGGCTCGCTCACCTCCGCCGAATAGCTGTGCAGCAGGGCCTCGTGCACGGTCGGGTCGAAGGGGTCGCCCTTCGCGCCGTACGCGGTCAGGCCCAGCTTGCCGACGGCCGCCTCCAGCGATTCGCTCACCTTCGCGAAGCCCCCGGTCAGCTCGCCGTGGTCGCGGGCGCGACCGATGTCGTCGAGCACCGGCAGCAGTTCGGTGAGCACGCTCGCGACGGCCTGCTCCCTGACGGCGATCCGGTCGCGATCGACCCGCTTGCGGTAGTTGCTGAACTCCGCCTGGAGCCGCTGGAGGTCGGCGGTGCGCTCGGCGAGCAGGTCCGTCGCGGACCCCCCGGCGGGCGCCGTCGCCGTCTCCGTCCCGTCGTCCCCGGGGACCGCCTCGGTGGCGTCCCCGGCGGAGTCGCGGGCCTTGCCGGTCTCCGGGTCGATCTTGCGGTTGTCGCGGATCACCGGCTCCTCCTCGGCGCCGTTCTCACGCGGGCTCACTTGCGGCCGCCCTCCCGCTCGTCGTCGACGATCTCGGCCTCGACCACGTCCTCGTCGGCCTTCGCCTGCGCGCCCTCCGCGCCCGCGTCGGCCGCGGCGCCCTCGGCGCCGCCCTGCGACTGGGCGTAGATGGCCGAGCCCATCTTCTGGCTGACGGTCGCGAGCTTCTCGGCGGCGGTGCGGATGACCGGGATGTCCGTGCCCTCCAGCGCCTTCTTCAGCTCGGCGAGCGAGTCGTTGACCTCGGTCTTGACGTCGGCCGGGACCTTCTCGTCGTTCTCGCGGAGGAACTTCTCCGTCTGGTAGGCCAGAGCGTCCGCGTTGTTGCGGACCTCGGCCTCCTCGCGGCGCTTCTTGTCGTCCTCGGCGTAGGACTCGGCCTCGCGCATCATGCGCTCGATGTCGTCCTTGCCCAGAGCCGAGCCGCCGGTGATGGTCATCGACTGCTCCTTGCCCGTGCCGAGGTCCTTCGCGGAGACGTTCACGATGCCGTTGGCGTCGATGTCGAAGGTGACCTCGATCTGCGGGATGCCGCGCGGGGCCGGGGCGATGCCGGTCAGCTCGAAGGTGGCCAGCTTCTTGTTGTACGCCGCGATCTCACGCTCGCCCTGGTAGACCTGGATCTGCACCGACGGCTGGTTGTCCTCGGCCGTGGTGAAAACCTCCGAGCGCTTGGTCGGGATCGTCGTGTTGCGCTCGATGATCTTGGTGAAGATCCCGCCCTTGGTCTCGATGCCGAGGCTCAGCGGGGTGACGTCGAGCAGCAGGACGTCCTTGACCTCGCCCTTGAGGACGCCGGCCTGGAGTGCGGCGCCGATGGCGACGACCTCGTCCGGGTTCACGCCCTTGTTGGGCTCCTTGCCGCCGGTCAGCTCCTTGACCAGCTCGGACACGGCCGGCATACGGGTGGAACCGCCGACCATGACCACGTGGGCGATGTCGGCGACCTTGATCCCCGCGTCCTTGATGACCTGGTTGAAGGGGCCCTTGCAGCGCTCGAGCAGGTCGGCGGTGATCCGCTGGAACTCCGCCCGGGTCAGCTTCTCCTCCAGGTGCAGCGGGCCCTCGGAGGAGGCGGTGATGTAGGGCAGGTTGATCGTGGTCTCGGTCTGGGCCGACAGCTCGATCTTGGCCTTCTCGGCCGCCTCGCGCAGGCGCTGCAGGGCCATCTTGTCCTTGGACAGGTCGACGCCGTGCGCGTTCTTGAAACGGGTCACCAGCTCGTCGACGACCCGCTGGTCCCAGTCGTCGCCGCCCAGGTGGTTGTCACCGCTGGTGGCCTTGACCTCGACGAACCCGTGCCCGTCCTCCTGGCCGACGTCGAGCAGGGACACGTCGAAGGTGCCGCCGCCGAGGTCGAAGACCAGGATGGTCTGGTCCTTCTCCTTGTCCAGGCCGTAGGCCAGGGCCGCGGAGGTGGGCTCGTTGATGATGCGCAGCACGTTGAGGCCCGCGATCTGGCCGGCCTCCTTGGTGGCCTGCCGCTGGGCGTCGTTGAAGTACGCCGGAACGGTGATCACCGCGTCGGTGATCTTCTCGCCCAGGTACGCCTCCGCGTCCTGCTTGAGCTTCTGCAGGACGAACGCGCTGATCTGCTGGGGCGTGAACTTCTTGCCGTCGATCTCGATCGACCAGTTCGTGCCCATGTGGCGCTTGACCGAGCGGATGGTCCTGTCGACGTTCGTCACCGCCTGCCGCTTGGCGACCTCGCCGACGAGAACCTCCCCGTTCTTCGCGAACGCGACCACGGACGGCGTGGTCCGCGAGCCCTGAGCGTTCGCGATGACCGTGGGCTCGCCGCCCTCGAGAATCGAGACGACGGAGTTGGTCGTCCCCAGGTCGATACCTACCGCACGTGCCATGAGTACGTCCTTGTAGTCAAAGTTGAGTCGGTCAGACTCAAATACTGGGGCCCCGGTGGGGGCTCTGTCAAACAGCTTGAGTCTATGGGGCTCAACCCTGGGACGCGCGGATTTCTTCCCGTCATCGCCAGTCGCGAGGCGCCGTCCTCGCTGCTTCGCGGCGGGCGGCGTCCCCCCGCCGCCCGTGCGGCCTATTTGGCGCCGTCCACGACCTTCCGGCCGTCGAGGGGGGCCTTGAGCTGCACCTTGGTGCTCTTGAGGATCGCGATCGCGATGCACATGGCGTCGGGCGAGCGCCGGTCCTGCCCCTCGTACAGCGTGACGGTGACCTCGCGCGCAGTCTCGGTCACCTCGACGCGGTCGAGCACGGTGCAGGGCTCCACGCCCGACCACCACACCACGTCGAGGGACCGGCCGTCGTCGGTGGGAGTGGCGCTCTCCCATGGCACCTTGCGCGGGTTCAGGGTGGGCCCGGCCGGGGTCACGGGAGAAGGGGCGCCGCTCGGAGCGCCGGACGGCGAGACCGGCGCGGGCGAGCCGTGGCCGGCCTCGGCGCCCGTGGGGGAGCCGTCCGGCGGTTCGGGTGAGGCCGAGGTGGAGGAGGTCCCCCCGCAGGCGACCGCCAGGAACAGGAGGGCCACGAGCCAGAGCTTTCTCATGCCCCTTACACGGCTGTGTCGAGCCGCCGGTTCACCCGCCGCCACCGCCCCGGGCATCGCCCGAGGCGCTCTCGCGACGGGTACCGCTCCCGCCGGTGTCGACCGCCTCCGCGGCGGGCCGGCGGGCCCCTGACGAGGGCCTCTATGCGCGGCCGGGACGGATACGTGATCATGTCGGGAGCCGCCGATGACGTGTCCTTCGCCGGCACGGCGTCGCGCGGCATCGCGTACAAGACCGACCCCGAGGCGGCCGCCGTGTATTTCGAGGCGGAGCAGAAGGGCGCGCCGGTCGCCCGGCGGGGCATCCGGGCGCTCACGGTCCGGAGGCAGGGAAGCGCGCCGCGCGGCCCCCAGCGTCTGGACCTGACGCACACGCACTTCAACGGCTCCGTGGACTTCAACGGCTCCGTGGACTTCGGCGGCGGCGACCTGTCCGGCGTCACCTTCCGCGCACCGCCGTGACCGAGCGCGTCTGGCTTCCGGCGTGGCGGGAGAGGCCGGATCCGGCGGACCCCGCTCGCGGCACTCTGGTCCGATCCGTCGCCGCGTATGCCTGAGAAAGACGTCCGAACTCCCGGGGCGGCGTCCGAGACGGCTCGCCCGCGGCGCACGGAAAGGCACGGATCCGAGAGTGTCGGCCGTCGGGTCAGGTCCCTGTTATCGAGCTGCTCGGGCGGCCTCACCGGGCTGTCCGTGAATCACGCGCCGGTGCGTTGACGCGCCGCCGTGCCGAGGATAATTTCATCGCATGATGAATTTATCGGATCCCGCGGTCGCCGTACGCGATCTGCGGGTGTCCAGGGGTGGGGTGGAGGTCCTGCACGGTCTCACCTTCGAGGTGCCCCGGGGACAGGTCACCGGCCTGCTCGGACCGAGCGGCTGCGGCAAGACGACGCTCATGCGGGCGATCGTGGGCGTCCAGATCGTCGGCGGCGGCGAGGTGCGCGTGCTCGGCGCGCCGGCCGGAAACGCGGGTCTGCGGCGCAGGATCGGCTACTCCACCCAAAGCCCGGCCGTCTACCGGGACCTGACCGTGCTGGAGAACCTGCGCTACTTCGCGGCCGTGCTCGGCGCCCCCAAGGACGACCCCGAGCGGGTGCTGATGGAGGTCGGGCTCGCCGGCGCCGCCCACCAGCTCGGGTCCACGCTCTCGGGCGGCCAGCTGGGCCGGGCCGGGCTCGCCGTCGCACTGCTCGGCCGTCCCGAACTGCTCGTGCTCGACGAGCCGACGGTCGGGCTCGACCCCGTGCTGCGGCAGGAGCTGTGGACGCTGTTCAACCGCCTGGCCGAGGGCGGCACCACGATCCTGGTCTCCAGCCATGTCATGGACGAGGCGGCGCGGTGCGAGCGGCTGATCGTGCTGCGCCAGGGGGAGATCCTGGCCGACGACACCCCCGGCGGCCTGCGGGCGCACACGCGTACGACGGACCTGGAGGAGGCGTTCCTGCGCCTGATCGAGGAGAGGGCGGCGGCATGAACGTCGCGATCACCCTCGCCACGGCCCGGCGGATCATCACCCAGCTCCGCCACGACCGGCGCACGGTCGCGCTGATGGTGCTCGTGCCGACGCTGGTGATGATCCTGCTCTACTACGTGATGGACGACGAGCGGGCCTTCGGTCACTGGGCGCCGATCCTGCTGTGCGTCTTCCCCTTCCTGGTGATGTTCCTCATCACCTCGATCGCCACCCTGCGCGAGCGCACGTCGGGCACGCTGGAGCGGCTCATGGCGATGCCGCTCGGCCGGCTCGACCTCCTCCTCGGGTACGGCCTCGCGTTCGGGCTGGCGGCGTGCGCCCAGGTGGCGCTGGCGCTGGCCGTCTCCCTCACCTGGCTGGGCCTGGACCTGCCGGGCCCGCTGTGGCCGCTGGTGCTCGTGGCGCTGCTCAACGCCCTGCTCGGCACCGCGCTCGGCCTGCTGTGCAGCGCGTTCGCCCGTACGGAGTTCCAGGCCGTGCAGTTCATGCCGATCGTCATGCTCCCCCAGATCCTGCTCGGGGGGATCCTCGTGCCGCGCGGGCAGATGGCGACCGTGCTCGAATGGATCTCCGGCGTGCTGCCCATGTCGTACGCGATCGAGGCGATGACGCACGCGGTCGCGGACACCGATCCGGGCGGTGAGTTCTGGCGTGACGTCCTGGTGATGGTGGGGTCGGCCGTGCTCGCCCTCCTGCTCGGCGCCGCCACGCTGCGCCGCCGGACCCCCTGAGCGCCGGCCGGGTGCCGGCGGCCGGCGGTTTCGGCTCCGTCCCGCGAGGTCGGTAAGCTGCGTGGAGATCCCGGCGGAGCCCAGAAGAGGTGCAGCAATGATCGCGATTCTCGGGACCGGAAAGATGGGCGAGGCCCTGCTTTCCGGTCTGGTACGCGCCGGACTGCGGCCCGAGGAGATCGTGGCGACGGCCCGCAGGCCCGAGCGGGCCGAGGCGCTGCGCGAGCGGTACGGCGTGCGGGTCGCGGGCAACGCCGAGGCCGCCAAGCTGGCCGAGAC
Organism: Microbispora sp. NPDC049633; assembly: GCF_040675265.1. Lineage (NCBI taxonomy): Bacteria > Bacillati > Actinomycetota > Actinomycetes > Streptosporangiales > Streptosporangiaceae > Microbispora > Microbispora sp. NPDC049633. The sequence goes on along the minus strand of NZ_JBFAOO010000038.1, from coordinate 14,226 downwards.
GATCATCCTCGCGGTCAAGCCGCAGGACATGGACGCGCTGCTGACCGAGATCGCCCCGCACGTGGCCGCCGACCGGCTGGTGATCTCGGTGGCCGCCGGCATCACGACGGCGTTCGTGGAGGCGAGGCTCGGCGACGGCGTCGCGGTCGTGCGGGTCATGTCCAACACGCCCGTCCTGGTGGACGAGGCCATGAGCGTCATCTCGGCCGGCGCCCACGCCTCCGAGGAGCACCTCAAGCGCACCGAGGCGCTGCTCAGCCCGGTGGGCAAGGTGCTGCGCATCCCCGAGAAGCAGCAGGACGCCGCCACCGCGCTGTCCGGCAGCGGCCCGGCCTACTTCTTCTACCTGGTCGAGGCCATGGTCGACGCCGGCATCCTGCTGGGCATGCCGCGCGCCGCCGCTCTCGACATGGTCACCCAGTCGATCGTCGGCGCCGCGATCATGCTGCGCGACTCCGGGGAACACCCGGTGATCCTGCGCGAGGGCGTGACCTCGCCCGGAGGCACCACGATCGCCGCCATCGCCGAGCTGGAGCGCCACAAGGTGCGGGCCGCGTTCCTCGACGCGATCGAGGCCGCCTGCGAGCGCAGCCGCCGTCTCGCCGGCGGCTGACACACCGCGTCTTCGCGCCGGCGGCTGACATGGTGCGGTTCCGCGCCGGCGGCTGACGCACCGCGCCTTCGTGCCGGACCGGCGTCTCCCGGGACGGATGTCGACCATCGCTTTACCATTGGCCGGTGGTGTCCCGTCGCGGGATCATCCCGCTTCTCGCCGTCCTGCTCGCCGCCGGGTGCTCGTCGCCCGAACCTTCGAAAACCCAGGTGGCGACGGTCACCAGGACCACCGTCAGCGAGGTCGTCGAGGCCCCGGCGACGGTGGGCGCGCGTGCGACGGCCACTCTGACCGCCCCCGCTCCGGGCACGGTCGCCCGCCTGTACGTCCAGGACGGCGACACGGTGAAGAAGGGCCAGATCCTCGCCAGGATCGGCTCTCCCCAGGCCAGACAGCAGCTCTCCGCCGCGCGGAAGGCCGACCGGCAGGCCGCCCGTCCGGTCTCCTTCGGCGGCGCGGGCGGCGCTCCGGCGAGCGTACGGCTGCCGCGCCTGCGACTGCCTGCCTCGCTCGACGCCCACGTCGCCCGGTCCTTCGCCCGGGCGAGGAAGGCCGCCAGGTCGATCGGCGACCGTAAGGCCCGGGCCCGGCTGCTGGCCGCCATCGACGCCGCCGAGCGGCGCCAGCGCGCCCAGCGCCGGGCGCTGGGTGAGGTGCTCGACGGGCTCACCCGCTCGATCGGTCAGAGCCTGTCGCAGGTGAGCGGCCAGGTCAGCGCGGGGTTGAGCGGGCTGAGCGCGTCGATGGCGTCGCTGCGGGCGGCGTCGAGGTCCCAGACCAGGGCGGCCGTGCGCGTGGCCGAGCAGACCGTGGACGCCCTGGTCGTCAGGGCGCCTTTCGGCGGGGTGGTCACGCTCGGCGGCGCGTCGTCCGCGGGCGGCGCGGCCGGCCTCGGCGCGCTGGTCTCGCAGCTGCCGGCCGGGCTGGCGGGCCAGGCGGGAGCAGCGGCGGCCGCTCCCGCGGGCCGTTCCGGCGGGACGATCGCCACCGGCGTCCCGGTGGCCGCGGGAGACCCGATCGCCACGGTGACCGACGTGTCCGTGCTCACGTTGTCGGCCGACGTCGACGAGACCGACGTGCTGCTGGTCCGCGAGGGCACGCGGGCCGAGGCCGAGTTCGACGCGGTGACCGGCGGAACCTACACCGCCACCGTGACGGGCGTCGGGGTCACGCCCAAGGAGGGCGCGACCGGCGGCGTCAGCTATCCCGTACGACTGCGATTGGGCCGGGGCTCCTACGACGACGGCGGCGCGGCCCCGGCGCCCAAGCCGGGGATGAGCGCCGTCGTGCGGCTGGCCGTACGCCGGTCGGAGAACGCCACGGCCGTGCCCGCGTCGGCGATCGTGACGAGCGGCCGGGAGACGATCGTGTGGGCGGTGCGAGGCGGCAGGGCGGAGCGGCGGGTCGTACGGCTGGGCGCGCAGGGCGACGCGGTCGTGGAGATCCTGAGCGGAGTGTCTCCGGGCGAGCACGTGGTGGTCAGGGGCGCCGACGCCGTACGCCCCGGCCAGTCGCTGTCGTGAGCCGTGACGGGGGCGCGGGAGCGCCGGCGTTCGAGGCGGTCGGCCTCACCCGCTCCTACCGCCTGGACGGAGGAGTGCTGGTCGACGCGCTGCGCGGGGTGGACCTGCGCATCGGGCAGGGGGAGTTCGCGGCGATCGTGGGACCGTCGGGGTCGGGCAAGTCGACGCTCATGCACCTGCTCGGCTGCCTCGACCGGCCGACCTCGGGCACGCTGCGGGTGGACGGAGTCGACGTGGCGACGCTCGACGACGCCGGGCTGGCCGGCCTGCGCAACCGCACGATCGGCTTCGTGTTCCAGTCCTTCCACCTGCTGGCCCGCACGTCCGCTCTCGACAACGTGGCGCTGCCGCTGGTCTACCGGGGCGTGCCCAGGGCCGAGCGCAGGGAGCGGGCCCGGGCGGCGCTGGAGGCGGTCGGGCTCGGCCACCGGCTCACGCACCGGCCGTCCCAGATGTCCGGCGGCGAGCAGCAGCGGGTGGCGGTCGCCCGCGCGCTGGTGGGCGATCCGCGGGTGGTGCTCGCCGACGAGCCCACCGGCAACCTCGACACCCGCAACGGCGAGGAGGTGATGGGCCTGCTCGAACGGCTTAACGAGGGCGGCGTGGCCGTCGTCCTCGTCACCCACGACGCCGAGGTCGCCGCCCGGGCCCGCCGTCAGATCCGCGTACGGGACGGCAGGGTGGAGACGGGCACAGCAGAGACGGACACCGTCGAAGCGGACACAGCGGAGGCGGACGCGTGAGAACCGCCGAGGCGCTGCGGATGGCGGTGGAGGCGCTGCGGGTCAACCGGCTGCGCAGCATGCTGACCATGTTCGGCGTCATCATCGGCGTGCTCTCGGTCGTGATCCTCGTCGCCGTCGGCACCGGCGCCAAGAACGCCGTCGAAAGCGAGATCGCGGGGCTCGGCAGCAACATCATCCTCGTGGTCCCCGGCCAGGTGGGGCTGGGCGCGGCCCCCACCCAGAGCCGCCTCGACCTGGCGGACGTCGCGTACGTGCGGCGCGTGGTCGGCGACCCGTCGAAGGTGACGGTGGCGGTGAACTCGGGTGAGCCGGTCCGGGTGGGGCGCGTGGAGGTGTTCGCCACGCTCACCGGGACGGACGAGAACATGCCCCACGTGTTCGACCGTCCGCTGCGCCGGGGCCGCTACCTCACCGAGACCGACGTGGACACGCGGCGGCGGGTGGCGATCCTCGGCGCGGAGGTCGCGGCCAAGCTGTTCGGCGACGTCGACCCGATCGGCCGCCAGGTCACGATCGCCGGAGTGCGGTTCCGGGTGATCGGCGTCTACGAGACCGTCGGGTCCACGTTCGGGGTGGCGCGGGACCAGGAGGTGCACCTGCCGGTCACCACCGCCCAGCGGCTGATCGGGCTGCCGAGGATCAACGGCATCGCCGTCGGCGCCTCGAGCCCCGACGAGATCGAACCGCTGCGGCAGCGGGTGGTGGCCGCCCTGGACGCCCGCTACCCGGGCGAGAAGTTCTCCGCCGTCACGCAGACCCAGCTTCTCGGCACGATCGGCACGGTCCTCGGCATGCTGACCGGCGTGCTGGCGGCCATCGCGGGGATCTCGCTGCTGGTCGGCGGCGTCGGCGTGTCCAACATCATGCTGGTCAGCGTCAGGGAGCGGACCAAGGAGATCGGCCTGCGCAAGGCGCTCGGCGCCCGCGGCCGCGACATCCTCGGCCAGTTCCTGATCGAGGCCGTGCTGCTGACCACGATCGGCGGCGTGATCGGCATCCTGACCGGCGTCGGCGGGGCGCTGCTGATCCGGACGGTCTCTCCGGTGCCCGCGTCGATCACCTGGTGGTCGATCGCGCTCGCCTTCGGGGTCTCCGCGGCCGTTGGCGTCTTCTTCGGGGTGGCCCCCGCCCGGCGCGCGGCCAGGCTCGACCCCGTCGTCGCCCTCCGCGCGGACTGAGGCCGGCTGAAGCCCCCTGAAGCCCACCGATGCCGACTGACGCCGACTGATGCCGACCGACGCGGACCGACGCGGACCGACGGCGTCACGACCCGCGCCGCCCGTATCGACGTCCGCGACCAGCCGTGCGGTAGCGTCGCGTCATGAGTCAGGCGGTGCGGGTGGTTTGGGACGACGCTCTGGTTTCCTACGATTTCGGGCCCGGCCACCCGCTCGCGCCCGTACGCGTCGAGCTCACCATGGCACTCGCTCGCGACCTGGGCGTGCTCGACGCCGCCGAGATGACCGGCTGCGTCCCCGCGACCGAGGACGAGATCGCGCTGGTGCACCACCGGGACTACATCGAGGCGGTCAAGAACGTCTCCAAGGACGGCCGCCCGGACCTGCGCTACGGGCTCGGCACCGAGGACAATCCCGCCTTCGTGGGCGTCCACGAGGCCTCCGCCCTGGTCACGGGGGCGACGCTGGCCGCCGCCAGGGCGGTGTGGACGGGTGAGGCCGAGCACGCGGTCAACGTGGCCGGCGGGCTGCACCATGCCATGCCCGGCGCCGCCAGCGGCTTCTGCGTCTACAACGACCCGGCCGTCGCGATCGCGTGGCTGCTGTCGCAGGGCGCGACCAGGATCGCGTACGTGGACGTGGACGTCCACCACGGCGACGGCGTGCAGGCGGCGTTCTACGACGACCCGAGGGTGCTCACGATCAGCCTGCACGAGAGCCCGCGCACGCTGTTCCCCGGCACTGGTTTCCCCCACGAGACCGGCGCGGAGGGCACGGCGGTCAACGTCGCGCTGCCGGCCGGGTGTGGCGACACCGGGTGGCTGCGCGCCTTCCACGCGGTGGTCCCGCCGCTGCTGCGGCATTTCCAGCCGCAGATCCTGGTCACCCAGCAGGGCTGCGACAGCCACGCCCTCGACCCGCTGGCCCACCTGATGCTCAGCCTCGACGGGCAGCGCACGGCGTACGCCGCGCTGCACCGGCTGGCCCACGAGACCGCCGGGGGCCGGTGGATCGCGGTGGGCGGCGGGGGATACGAGCTGGTCCAGGTCGTGCCGCGGGCGTGGACCCACCTGATCGCCGAGGCGGTGGGACGCCCTGTCGAACCGTCGGCCGAGACCCCGGAGAGTTGGCGGACCTTCGTGCGGGAGCGCACCGGGGAGATCCCACCGCTGCGGATGACGGACGGACGGCATCCGCAATGGCGTGACATTTCGGAAGGGTACGATCCAGCCGACGCCGTCGACCGGGCCGTCATCGCGACCAGGAAGGCGGTGTTCCCCTTCCACGGGCTGGACCCCATGCCGTAGCCGTGGGGGCCGGAATCACACCGAGCCGAGGAGCGCTGTACCTGTCGTGACCCTTCCGCCGCCCCGAACGCCCACCCGAGCAGAACTGCGCGAACACCTCGTCAGGACCGCCATCGCCGGTGACGTGGCGACCAGCCGCGAGAACAACCTCGATCACTACCGGTCGCTCGCTCTGCGCGACCCGCACTACCTCTTCGGGCTCAGCTTCGCGGGCGAGTGGTCCTACCACGAGGTGCTCGCGCTGATGGCCGAGAAGGCGGGGGTCGTCGCCGATCCCGGGCACCGCGAGGGCCCCGACACCATCGACCCCGAGCGGACCATCGACGCCGTCGAGGAGATGGGCGAGCGGATCGCGAAGGTGCTGCGGCGCGCCTCGCCCCGGATCGTGCTCGCCACCGGCCACCCGACCGGCCTGCTCACCATCCACCTCGCGCTGGCGCGGTTCCTCGCGGACAACGGGGCGACCCTGCTCTTCCCGGCCGAGGGGTGGACGCACATCGGCGGCCTGGGCCGCCGCAGGCGGATCCGCTACCTGGACGGCGTGGCGATGCTGGAGGACCGGGGCACGTTCGTCCACACCCACGAGGCGGTGCCGATGGAGGCGATGCTGGCCGAGGAGCGGCCCGACTTCGTGATCGCCGACCACGGCTGGGCCGGGGCCGCGGGCGAGGCCGGGGTCGAGACCGTGGGCTTCGCCGACAGCAACGACCCGGCGCTGTTCGTGGGCGAGGCCGAGGGCAAGATCGCGGTCACCGTTCCCCTGGACGACAACGTGCTGCCCCGCTTCTACGCTCCGTTGACGGCGTACCTGCTCGCCCGGGTCGCCCGCAGCCTCTAACTCCCCTTGACTCCCCTTCCGGACCTCCCAAACCGGGCATTTCGCGCCCGCTTTTGCGCCTCTGTGCCGACCGGTTGCCAACTTTTTTCTGTGCCTGGGCGACTCTAATGGGAGAGAAGTTGGTCCGTTCCAAGGTTGAGGCGAGGGGCACGGTCCGGCTGCTGCCAGCGACTTTCCCGGTTTTGACGGCGCACGGCTCTGACGACTGATGGAATGAGGGGTTTGCCTAGTCGGAGTCCGGACTTACGCTGACGGCAGTACACGTGCGTGAGCAATGGCACCAGTGGGGATAACCCGGAAACACGTGCGGAAGAGGCGTCCGATGGGTGCAGGCGAAAGACCTCTCAGCGAGGTGAAGTTCTTGACGGTGGCCGAGGTGGCGACCGTCATGCGGGTGTCCAAGATGACCGTGTACCGGCTTGTGCACTCCGGTGAGTTACCGGCCATCCGTGTCGGCCGGTCCTTCAGAGTGCCCGAGCAGGCGGTCCACGACTACTTGCGGGACGCGTTCATCGAAGCAGGATGAACCGCCCGGGCGGCCGCGCTTGACAGTGGCGTGGCCGACTCCCGGCCGATGCGGGGTCCCCCGGGGGAGCGATCTACCACGGATCGCCGGTAGTCTGTTGTGCCGGTGTGCGCTCGCGCGCCGGTTGGACAGACACACCTTCACCTGGGGGTCCCGTGGGCTCTGTGATCAAGAAGCGCCGCAAGCGCATGGCCAAGAAGAAGCACCGCAAGCTGCTGAAGAAGACCCGTATCCAGCGGCGTAACAAGAAGTAGCCGAGACGGAGCGCGCACCGGTCCTCAGGGACCGGGCGACCGTGAACACGCACACCCCCGGCGAGGCATCGATGACTCGTACTGTGCTGGTCACCGGCGTCTCCGGTCACATCGGCGCTCGTGTGGCGATCGCGCTCGCGGCCGACCCGGAGATCGACCGGGTCATCGGCGTGGACACGGCGCCGCCGCCATCCTCCGCCGGGGAGGACGGCGCGGTGCTCGGCCGCACCGAGTTCGTCCGGGTCGCGTTGCGCAGTCCCGACCTTGTCAAGGTCATCAGGGACGCCGACGTCGACACCGTCGTGCACCTCAGCCTGGTCAGCGGCCCCGGCGGCGGCCGGGCCGGTGACACCGTCGGTGGCCGGCCGGCCATGAAGGAGCACAACGTCATCGGGACGATGCAGCTGCTCGCGGCGTGTCAGCGCTCCGCCACGGTGCGCCGGGTGGTCGTGCGGTCCACCACGGCCGTGTACGGCTCCTCTCCGCACGCTCCGGCCGTGTTCACCGAGGACACCCTGCCGGTCGAGGTGTCCCATCACGGCTACGCCAGGGACGCCACAGAGGTGGAGACGTATGTGCGGGGCTTCGCCCGGCGCCGGCCCGACGTGACGACGACCACGCTGCGGTTCGCCAACCTCATGGGGCCGGGCGTCGACTCGCCGTTGACGCGGTACTTCTCCCAGCCCGTGCTGCCCACCGTGCTCGGGTTCGACCCCCGGCTGCAGTTCGTCCACGAGGACGACGCGGTCGAGGTGCTGTGCCGTACGGCGCGGGCCGACCACCCGGGCGTGTTCAACGTCGCGGGCGACGGCGTCCTGCTGCTGTCGCAGTGCGCGCGGCGGACGGGCCGGCCGGTGGTACCGATGCCGTCTCCCGCCTTCCGCCTCGTCAGCGGGGTCGCCCGGGGCGCGCGGCTGGTGGACTTCTCACCCGAGCAGCTGTCGCTCATGAGCCACGGCCGCGCGGTGGACACCACCAGGCTCGGCGCCGAGCTCGGCTGGCGGCCGAAGTACAGCACGGCGGCGGCGTTCGACGACTTCCTCCGCTCCCGCGGCGGCCCGGGCGAGCTGCCGCGCGCCGCCGTCGACTGGCTGGCCGATCTCCTGACGGGACGCTGATGGACGACTTCCGGGACCGGCACACGGTCGAGGGTGCGGCGGAAGGCACGGCTGGGGGCACGGCCGGGAGCACGGCAGACGGGCGGCTCGCCGAGCTGTTCGCCTTCCTGCGGCGCAGGCTCACCGGCGAGTACGAGGTCGACGAGTTCGGCTACGACCCCGACCTCAACGAGAAGGTGCTGCTGGAGGCGTTGCGCCCGCTCTACCGGCACTGGTTCAGGACCGAGGCCCTCGGCCTGGGCAACGTGCCGGCCGACAGCGGCGCGCTGATCGTGGCCAACCATTCCGGCACGCTGCCCGTGGACGCGCTGATGCTGCAGGTCGCGATGCACGACGAGCTGGGCAGGCCGCTGCGTCTGCTCGGCGCCCACCTGGTCTACCAGCTGCCCGTGCTCGGGCACCTGGCCCGCAAGTCCGGGCACACGCTCGCGTGCCCCGAGGACGCCGATCGGCTGCTGCGCAAGGGCGAGGTCGTCGGCGTCTTCCCCGAGGGCTTCAAGGGCATCGGCAAGCCGTTCTCCGAGCGCTACCGGCTCCAGCGGTTCGGCCGCGGCGGGTTCGTCGCGTCGGCGATCAGAGCAGGCGTGCCGATCGTGCCGTGCGCCATCGTGGGGGCGGAGGAGATCTACCCCAAGATCGGCGACGTCCCGTCGCTCGCCCGGCTGCTCGGCCTGCCGTACCTGCCGATCACGCCGCTGTTCCCGTGGTTCGGGCCGCTCGGCCTGCTCCCGCTGCCGTCGAAGTGGCTGATCGAGTTCGGCGAGCCCATCCGGACCGACGAGTACGCCCCGGAGGAGGCCGACGACCCCATGCTGGTCTTCGACCTGACCGACCAGGTCCGGGAGATCTTGCAGGGCCAGCTCGACGCCCTGCGGCTGCGCCGGGGACCGGCGTTTCCGCCGATCGTGATGTGACAACGGGCCGCGTACGGGACGGCCACGGTGACGGCTCCGGCGGCGGGATGTCCTACAGCGCGACCGCGACCCTGCTGCGCAAGGGCGTCTGACGTCGCTCCGGGACCGGGACTAACACGGCGACCTACTGGTCGGTATGGTGTGCTCACCCTCATCCCCGCAGGAGCACCATGAACAAGGGGCGGAAGGCCGCCCTCGCCGGGCTCGCCCTCGGCCTGGCGATCGGCACCGCGCGACGCGTCCAGACCGGACGCGCGAAGGCCGCACAGGGCCCGGACGGCGCGTCCGCGCGCCGTACGACGGTCACGACCGACGACGGGGTACGCCTGGCCGTCGAGATCGACGACCACCCCGACCCCCGGTGCGCCGTCGTCTTCGCGCACGGCTGGCTGATGAACCGGCACTGCTGGCAGCTCCAGCGCGAGGCCCTGGCGGGCCTGGGCACGCTCGTCTTCTACGACCAGCGCGGGCACGGCGACTCCTCGGCCGGGGCGCTGGAGTCGTACACGATCGACCGGCTGGGCGACGACCTGGCGGCCGTCGTCGAGGCCGCCGTGCCGGAAGGGCTGCCCGTCGTCCTCGTCGGCCACTCGATGGGCGGCATGACGATCATGGCGTTCGCGGACCGGCACCCCGGCCTGACCGAGTCGCGGGTGGCGGGCGCCGCGCTGCTCAGCACCTCGTCAGGCGGGCTCGACACCAGCACCTTCGGTCTCCCCGGGCCGTTCGGGCGGCTGGCTCCCCGGGTCGCGACATCGGTGTTCGAGAACATGATGGCCCGCGCCGCGGTCATCGACGCGCGTCCCCGGTTGAAGGGCTGGACGAACCTGCCGGTGACCCGGTACGTCGCCTTCGGCAGGGGCGCGAGCCGCCGGCACGTCCGGGTGGTGAACGCGATGGCCACGGCGACGCCCACTGAGGTCATGGTCGGGTTCTTCCGGGACTTCCGGGTGCACGACAAGCACGCCGCGCTGAAGGCGCTGGAGACCGTGAAGACGCTCGTCATGGTGGGAGAGCGGGACCGGCTCACCCCGCTGGCCCACAGCCGCAGGATCGCCGAGGCGCTGCCGGCCGCCCGGTTCGTCCGCATGCCCGGCACCGGGCACATGATCGGCTACGAACGCCCCGCGTCGGTGAACCGGGAGCTGACCAGCCTGATCATGCGGGCCGTGGCGGACCGGCCGGTGGCCTGACCACCGCTCACGGCCGTGGGCGACCCCCGCGCGGGCCTTGATTCAGAGGGTCAGAGGGCGGAGCGGTAGTGACGGCGCAGCGCGATGCCGGCGGCGACGCCGCCCGCGATGGCCCCCGCCGTCGCGGCGATCGGCAGGCCGACCATCGTCGCCTTCCGGCCCGTGCGGAAGTCGCGGATGTCCCAGCCGTTCTCCCTGGCGTGCTCGCGCAGTTCGCTGTCCGGGTTGATCGCGTGCGGCTGCCCGACCAGGGAGAGCATGGGCAGGTCGTTGGCCGAGTCGCTGTAGGCGGAGCAGCGCTCGAGGTCGAGGCCCTCACGGCGCGCCAGCGCCCGGACGGCCTCGGCCTTGGCCGGGCCGTGCAGCAGATCGCCGACGAGCCTGCCGGTGTAGGCGCCGTCGGCGGTCTCGGCGACCGTGCCGAGCGCGCCGGTGAGCCCGAGCCGCTGCGCGATGACCCGGGCCAGCTCGACCGGAGTGGCGGTGACCAGCCAGACGCGCTGCCCGGCGTCGAGGTGCGCCTGGGCCAGCGCGCGCGTGCCCTGCCACACGCGGTCGGCCATCACGTCGTCGTAGATCTCCTCGCCCAGCCGGACGACCTCGTCCACCTTCAGCCCGGCGACGAAGGCGAGGGCCATCTCCTTGGCCTTCGCGATGTGCTCGGGGTTCTCGTTGCCCCGTACGCGAAACCACGCCTGCCCGAGCGCGAACTTCATCAGGTCACGGCTGGTGAACAGGCCGCGCGACGCCAGTCCGCGGGCGAAGTGGTAAATCGAGGCGCCGCGCATCATGGTGTTGTCCACGTCGAAGAACGCCGCAGCCGTGAGGTCGGGGACGATCTCGGGGGCGGACACCGCCGCGGCGGCCGCCACCTCACCGGCGATTTCCGCCGCTTCCCGCCGTCGCAATAGCCGCCTCATGGCTCATCAGCTTAACCGCCGCACGGTGCCGGGAACGGGACCAGGGTGTGAGCGGAACATGACGTGTCAACGTCCGGAACCCGTGAACGAGTCGATATAACTCAGATACTGGTTCGCTTTGTCGCGATTTTCCTGGTCGAGCTTCGGCAGCAGCGGCTCCACCAGATTGTGCTGCTCACGGGCGAACTTGCGGGCGTCACCCGAGGTCTGTCCCCGCCGGGCCACCCGGCTGAGCGCGGACCTGGTGGTCGACTCCATGTCGTCGAGCGTCTGCGCGATCAGCCGGCGGCTGCCGGGGGCGGACGTGCCCACCAGCGAGGCGGTCTCGGCCGCCCGCTGCCGTGCCGCCACCATCTCCCGCTTCGCCAGCTCCTCCTCGCTGTACGCGAGGTCGAGCACCGTCGACTCCGCCAGCCGCTTCAGCGGGTACAGCACCTCGCCGGGCACCGAATGGTAGGTCCGCACACCGGTGCCGAACATCCCCGCCAGCAGCACGCAGAACACCAGCAGGGGGCGCAGCCGTACGAGCGGGGACCGGCGGGGCCGCGGCCGCGGGGGCCCGGCGGCGGGCGGCGCCGCGTGCCTGCCCGCGGTGCGCTCGGCGGCGTGGGCGCGCATCAGCTCGGCACGCAGCCTCTCGCGGAACTCCGGTCTCGGGCCGTCGCCCAGCCGGGGGCGCAGGCCTGTCAGGCGCGCGACGGCCCCGCGGGTGCGGGCCGGCCGCTCACGGCGGAACGGGTCCCGGCGGCCGGCGACGCCGCGTGCGCGGGCCTTCGACCCGCCGCTCGCCCGGCGCGAGGGTCGCCACCAGCCCATCACCGCTCCCGCCATCCCCCGCTTGACGCCGGCGGAGATCCGCGCGCCGAGCCGCTGGGAGGCGCTCGTCGCCCTCCGGACGGCCCGCGGATCCGCCTGAAGATCCGACCTGCCACATGCCCAACGATGGGGTATGGGTAATGGTTACGGGGGGCTCAGCCGAGATCGTCGGGGAGCGCCCGGGCGAGCGCCCTGATCGCCCGGAACTGCAGCGCCTTGATCGCCCCGGACTTCTTGCCCATGATCTTCGCCGTCTCGGCGAGCGACATCCCGTGCAGGAAGCGCAGGATCACGCATTCCTGCTGCTCCGCGCCTAGTTGCTTGATCGCCTGCATGACCCGCTCGTTGACCATGTTCGCGACGACCGCGTTCTCGGGGATGTGCGGGCCGTCCAGGGGCGTGTCGAGTATCTCGGCGGTGGTCACCTCTAGACGGTTGCGGCCCGACTTGAAGTGGTCGGTGATGAGGTTGCGGGCGATCGTGACCAGCCAGGCGCCGAAGTCGCGGCCCTGCCAGGTGAACTCGGCGATGCCCCGCAGCGCCCGCAGGAACGTCTCGCTCGTCAGATCCTCGGCCAGCGCGTGGCTGCCGACCCGGAAGTAGACGTACCGGTAGACCAGCTCTAAGTAGTGGTCGTAGAGCATGCCGAACGCCTCGCTGTCGCCGGTCTTGGCGCGCAGCACGAGGCTTCGCATCTCGTCGTACTCGTACTCGTGCTCGCGGTCGGCGAGACCGGTGGAGCCCGCGGATTGCGCTGCTCCTGCGGCGGCCGGAGGGGACAGCCCGGCCAACGGCCACGTATTCGGCATCCGTTATCCCATGGGGGAAGGGGAGTCGGCGTGCTCGAACACTCTAGAAATCAACGGGAGATAACACAATCCGTTCGGGTGGAGGAATCGTGTTCGGGTGCGGAGACGCGGGGGGTGACATTCCCGTACAGGGCGACCGGCTACCGGTGACGAGCCGATGTCCGGCAGCATGGGTCCACCATGGAAGTCCTCGTCGCACTCCTCGCGTTCGCCGGCGCACTGCTCGCCGGCATCACCACCGGCGTCCTCGTCGGGCGTCTCCGTGACGAGCCGGCCGGTTGGCTGATCGCGTGGAGCATCGCCACGGGCGCGCTGGCGTTGTCGCTCGGCGCCATCGCCGTCGGCCACCTCACCGGTTTCGGACCCGTGACGTTCCGGGCGTACCAGATCACCGGGTCGCTGCTGGCGCCGCTGTGGCTGACGATCGGCGTCGTCCAGCTCCTCTCGGAGAAGCGCGGCGCCCGCTTCGCCGGCTGGCTCCTCGGCGCCGCGCTCACCGTCGTGGGCACGGTCATCATGGTGCTCGACCCCGTCGTCACCGCCGGGTTCGGCAAGTCGCTGCCCGACGGGCCGGCCCACTGGGACCTCTGGCCGGAGTGGCTGCTGCGGGGCGTCCACGGCCTGGTGGTCTTCCTGCTCCTGCTCTGCCTCGCCATGGCGCTGATGGCCTGGCGTGACGGCGACGACTACGACGTCGACAACATGAACGCGACCGTCGTGCTCGCCCCGGCGGGAATGGTGATCTCGGGCGTGCTCGAATTCGGGCTCCCGGGGCTGGTCGCCGTCGTGGTGCTGGCCGCCTCCGCCGGCGGAGTCTGGTACGCCGTGGCCCGCCCGCTCGCGCCGTACGACGACGAGGACGAGGACGACGAGGCCCCCGAGGAGGAGTGGCAGGGGCGGCGCGGCGGCCGGGCCGACAGCGCCCTGCGCGCCGAGACCCGTGTGCCCTCCGCGCCCTCCGGGCCGCCCGCGCCGCCGCGCGGGGCTCAGGGAGGTCGCCCCGCGAGGCCCGGCGCGGCTCCGCCCGGGGTCCCCGGAGCGCCGGGTGTTCCGGGAGGGCCGGGTGTTGCGGGAGCGGCCGGGGGGCCGGGAGGGCCGCGCCGTTCCGGGCTCGGGGACCTGGTGGCCGAATACCGGGCGGGGGAGCAGGGCGAGGTCGACTACGCCGCCCGCATGCGTCCCTCCGACGGCCGCCCGTCCGCCGACGACTTCGGCGGGCCCGCGACCGGCCAGCTCCTCGCCGCCGACCAGTACGGCCAGCCCCCCCGGCCCGAGTACGGCATGCCCGCGGCGGCTCCGTCCGAGCCCGACCGGGCGATGCCCGCCACGGGGGCCCTTTACCCCGGGGCGGAGGTCCCCGACCCGGCCGACCTCGCGGCGAGCTTCGGCGTGGGGTTCGGCGGCAGGTCCCGGCCGCCCATGAACCGCCCGGGCGGCGGGCAGGGGGACCGGCCGGGCGGCCGGCCGGCCG
>NZ_JBFAOO010000037.1:0-50060 GCF_040675265.1 Microbispora sp. NPDC049633 | reverse complement strand
CGTTGGCGCTGCCCTGTGCTCCCGCCGGCGCTGCCCTGTGCTCCAGCCGGCGCTGCCCTGTGCTCCCGCCGGCGTTGCCTCGGCTTCCCCAGGACGCGGGTCACTCCTCGGGGGTGACGGCGGCGGCGCGGGCGGCGTCGGGGCCCTCGCTCAGCAGGGTGTGGAAGCCCTCCTCGTTCAGGATCGGGACGCCGGCCTTGACCGCCTTGTCGTACTTCGACCCTGGGTTGTCCCCCACCACCAGGAAGCTTGTCTTCTTGGAAACCGATCCGGTGACCTTGCCGCCCCTGACGGTGATGGCCTCGCTCGCCTCGTCACGGCTGAAATCCGACAACGTCCCGGTGACGACGAACGTCAGCCTCTCCAGCGGACGCGGCCCCTCGTCCTCGGGCGACTCGTCGGCCATCCGGACACCGGCGGCCCGCCACCTGTCGACGATCTCCTGGTGCCAGTCGACCGCGAACCACTCCTTGATGGTCGCGGCGACCCGCGGGCCGATGCCCTCCACGGCCGCGAGCTCCTCTTCCGACGCCTTGGCGATGGCGTCGATCGAGCGGAACTCCGCGGCGAGCGCGCGGGCCGTGGGCGGCCCGATGTGCCGGATCGTCAGCGCCACGAGCACCCGCCACAGCGGCTGGTCCTTCTTCTGCTCCAGCTGCTCGAGGATCAGCTCGGCGTTCTTGCTCGGCTCTCCGGAGATGTTGGCGAAGAAGGAGACCACCTTCGGCTCGCCGGTCTCCGGATCGGTCTTCGGCAGCCCCGTGTCGGGGTCGCGGACCACCGACCTGATCGGCAGCAGCTTCTCGACGGTCAGGTCGAACAGGTCGGCCTCCGTGCGGACCGGCGGCTCCTGCGGCGGCAGCGGCTGGGTCAGCGCGGTCGCCGCGACGTAGCCCAGACCGTCGACGTCGAACGCGTTGCGCCCGGCCGCGAAGTAGATCCGCTCGCGCAGTTGCGCGGGGCAGGATCGGGCGTTCGGGCAGCGCAGGTCGGCGTCGCCCTCACGCTCGTAGGCCAGCTCGGTGCCGCACTCGGGACAGTGCGTGGGCATCACGAACTCCCGCTCGCCGCCCTGCCGCAGGTCCACGACCGGGCCGACGATCTCGGGGATGACGTCGCCCGCCTTGCGCAGCACCACGGTGTCGCCGATCAGCACCCCCTTGCGCGCCACCTCCGAGCCGTTGTGCAGCGTCGCACGCTCGACGGTGGACCCGGCCACCACCACCGGCTTCATCACGCCGAACGGCGTGACCCGGCCCGTCCTGCCCACGCCGACCTGGATGTCGAGGAGCTTGGTGGTGACCTCCTCCGGCGGGTACTTGAACGCGATCGCCCACCGCGGAGCCCGGCTGGTCGAGCCGAGCTGCCGCTGCACCGGGATGCGGTCGATCTTCACGACCACGCCGTCGATCTCGTACTCCGGGTCGTGGCGGTGCTCGTTGTAGAAGGCGATGAACTCGCGGATCTCGTCGAGGCCCTCGACCACCCGGTAGCGGTCGCTGACCGGCAGGCCGAAGTCGCGCAGCCGCTCGTAGACGGCCGACTGGGTGGCGGGCGGCGGACCGCCGCCCTCCCACTTCCCGACGCCGTGCACGATCATCCGCAGCGGGCGCTGCGCGGTGATCCGCGGATCCTTCTGCCGCAGCGAGCCGGCGGCCGAGTTGCGCGGATTCGCGAACGGCGGCTTGCCCGCGTCCATGAGCTGCTCGTTGAGCTTCTTGAAGCCCTCGACCGGCAGGAAGACCTCGCCGCGCACCTCCAGCAGGTCGGGGACGCCGTCCCCGGTGAGCCGGTGCGGCACGTCGCCGAGCGTGCGGATGTTGGGCGTGATGTCGTCGCCGGTGCGCCCGTCGCCCCGGGTCGCGCCGCGCACCAGGCGGCCCTTCTCGTACATGAGCGCGACGGCCAGGCCGTCGATCTTCAGCTCGCACAGGTAGGGGCCGGGGTCGGCCTCGATCAGCCGCTCCGCCCTGGCCTGCCAGCCGGCGAGGTCGGCGTCGTTGAAGGCGTTGTCGAGGCTCTCCATGCGCTGGAGATGGGTGACGGGAGCGAACTCGGTGGAGATCGGCGCCCCCACCTTCTGGGTGGGCGAGTCGGGCGTGCGCAGATCGGGATGCGCCTCCTCCAGCGCCAGGATCTCCCGCATCCAGCCGTCGTACTCGGCGTCGCTCACCGTGGGCGAGTCGAGCACGTAGTAGCGCCAGTTGGCGTCCTCGAGCAGCTCCGTGAGCTCGGCGTGCCGCTCCCGTGCCTCGGCCGGCGCGCTTTCGGCACTCCCCGTGATCCCGGCGGCGCCCGTCACACTTTCGACCTCGCTCGCGGCCTCCGCGTGCCCGTCCGCCGCGTCCCCGGGCGTGGCGCCGTCGAGCTCGTCAGCCTCGTAAGCCCTGTCGGTCACGTCGCCCGTCTCCCCTCGTCAGACACCCAGGGCAACCGTATCTCCGGCGACCGACAGTTCGCGCAGGACGGGGGCGGGAGCCGCGCCGAGGACGTGGGCGGCTCCCGCCGGACCGCTCGGCGAGAGGGCCGCTCCAGACCGCGCGGCCCCTCGTCTCATTGAGCGATCGAGAATTACGGTAGACCGCTTGCAGCCCACTTTCATTCCTTTTTGTCCGGGTGTACTCGGGCCGGTCTCCGTGGATGGGGAGGGGACCGGCCCGAGGGTCATCCTCCCTGGGTCCAGACCCGCTCCCAGCGAGAGCACTTGCCGGTGACGCGGGTCGCGCTGCCCCGGCAGACCATGGCCTTGGCGAGCAGCATGTACCCGGCGTTCACCGTGAACCTGCGCGGAGTGGACTGAGAGCAGTTCCGGTAGGTCGCCGTGCGGTACTTCCCGCGGTCGGTCAGCCACTTGATCTTCACCCACGAGCAGGTCTTCGCCCCGCCCGCGTCGTAAAGGTCGCCGACGATGCGCAGGCCCGACGAGCCCGACCGGACGTGCCCGTTCGCCCAGCCCCTGGTGTCCGAGGACGCCGTCGGTCCCCACTTCCAGGTCTCCGCCGCGGACGAGGCCGAGGCCTGCGCGGGAGCCGCGGCGAGACCGGCGGCCAGAGCGGCGGTGGCGAGAGGGAGCAGAAGGCGCGCGGCGCTTCGCATGGGGTCTTCTCCTGAACGTCCGAACTTCCAGCACGTCAAGAGATACGTGACAAGGCTTGTGAATCACTTGGGGATGAGCTGGGAGGCCGCTTGGATCGCTCGTGGCGGCCCTGCTTCCGCCCGCACTCCCCGCGCCCTCACTTCCCGCGCCCGCAAGCCCGGCGCACGCGCACGCCGCGCCCGCACGCCCGGCGCACGCGCACGCCGCGCGCCCGTACCGGCCTCACTCGCCGGGGTCCTCGCGCAGCACCAGGGCCGCCTCCCGGCACCGGGCCAGCGCCGCCCTGGCGTACGCCGGAGAGGCTCCGGCCAGGCCGCACGCGGGAGTGAGCACGACCTGCGCGGCGAGCCTCGCCGGTGCGAAGCCGAGCCGCCGCCACAGCTCCACCGCCGGCTTGGCCACCACGCCGACGTCGGCGAGCCGGGAGTCGGTCCCCGGCACGACGCCGAGGAACAGCGCGAGCCCCTTCTCGATCGTCTCCCCGATGGCGTCCTCGTCGCGGCGGCGCAGCAGCGCGGCGTCCACGGACACGCCCCGCGCCCCCGCCGTACGGATGACGTCGTACGGCACACCCGGCGCGCAGCAGTGGACGACCGGGAAGGCGGGCCCGAGCGCGGAGAGCACGGTCTTCAGCCGTTCGGCCGCGATCGGGGACTCCACGGCGCGCAGCCGCCCGAAGCCGGACGCGGTCGGCACCGTGCCCGCGAGCACCCCCGGCAGCCCCGGCTCGTCGATCTGGACGACGAGCTCGGCTCCCGGGATCCGGCGCCGGATTTCCGCCACGTGCTGCGCCAGGCCCTCGGCCAGCGACTCGGTCAGGTCGCGTACGGCTCCCGCGTCGGCGAGCACCTTGTCGCCGTGCCTGAGCTCGATCGCCCCGGCGAGCGTCCACGGTCCGCACGCCTGGATCTTGAACGGCCCCTCGTAGCCCTGCGAGACCTCCTCCAGCCCGTCCAGGTCGCGGGTGAGGTGGTCCCTGGCCCGTTTGAAATCCCGTCCCGGCCGGTCGCTGAGCCGCCAGCCGGACGGCTGCACCTCCACGGGCAGCTCGACCAGCAGGGACGCCGTACGCCCGATCATGTCGGCCCCGACGCCCCGGGCGGGCAGCTCGGGGAGGTAGGGCATGGGAAGTTCGCCGAAGGCCGTCCTGACCGCCTCCAGATGGTCCTCGCCCGGATAGGACCCCACCCCGGTTGCCGTGGCCTCGTTCCACGGATACTCACTCACGGTGACTAGCTTAAGGACTATGAAACTCACCAAACTCGGTCACGCGTGCTGGCGGCTGGAGAAGGACGGCCGGACCCTCGTCATCGATCCCGGCGCGTTCAGCGGCGCAGGGCTCCTCGACGGGGCGGACGCCGTGCTGATCACGCACGAGCACTTCGACCACGTGGACGTGAATCTGTTCAAGGACGCCAGCCCGGACCTGGAGGTGTACACCTGCCAGGCCGTCGCCGACCAGCTCGGTCAGGTCCCGGCGAAGGTCCGGGTCGTCACCCACGGGGACGCCTTCGACACGGCGGGGTTCCACGTGCGGACGGTCGGCGAGTGGCACGCGCTCAACCTTCCCGACGTGCCGCCCGTGCAGAACGTCGGCTTCTTCGTGGACGACGAGGTGTTCTACCCCGGTGACGCCCTCACGCCGCCGGGCGCCGAGGTCCCCACACTGCTCGTGCCGACCAACGCGCCGTGGCTCAAGGGGGCGGAGATGATCATGTATTTGCGCTACGTCCGTCCCGCGCGGGCCTACTCGACCCACGACGGGCTCGTGAACGACATCGGCGCGACCCTGATCGACAACTGGCTCGGCATGGAGGCCGGAAAGCAGAAGGCCGACTTCCGCCGGATCCCGGTCGGGGAGTCCGTCGAGCTCTCGTAGTTCAGCCGGCCGAGGCGATCGTGGCGGAGCCGATGACGACGTCGCCGTCGTACAGGACGGCGCCCTGGCCCGCCGCGACGCCGGTCGCCGGGCGGTCGAGCTGGATGTGCAGCTCGCCGCCGGACACCTGGGCGCGGCAGCCGTACACCTCGCCGTGCGCCCGCAGCTGCACGGTGCAGGTGATCGGCTCGTACGGCTCCGGCAGCGGCCCGTTCCACACCGGCCGCTCCGCCGCGATGGAGGTCACCTCCAGGGATGCGCGCGGACCGACCGTGACCGTGTTGGACACCGGCTCGATCGACAGCACGTAACGCGGCCTGCCGTCGGCGGCCGGCCGGTCGATGTGCAGGCCCTTGCGCTGCCCGACCGTGAAGCCGTACGCCCCCTGGTGGCTGCCGACCACCCGGCCGGTGAGCGCGTCGACGATCGGCCCCTCCGACGCGCCGAGGCGCTCGGCGAGGAACGCCCGGGTGTCGCCGTCGGCGATGAAGCAGATGTCGTGGCTGTCGGGCTTGTCGGCGACGGTCAGCCCGCGCCGCGCGGCCTCCTCGCGCACCTGCGCCTTGGTCGAGCCGCCGAGCGGGAAGATCGCGTGCGCGAGCTGCTCGCGGGTGAGCACCCCCAGCACGTACGACTGGTCCTTGGCCTCGTCGACGCTGCGCCGGAGCACACCGTCCTCCAGCCGCGCGTGATGGCCGGTGGCGACGGCGTCGAAGCCGAGCGCGAGCGCCTTGTCGAGCACCGCCTCGAACTTGATCTTCTCGTTGCACCGCAGGCAGGGGTTCGGGGTGCGGCCGGCGGCGTACTCGCTGACGAAGTCCTCGACCACGTCGCGGTGGAACCGTTCGGCCATGTCCCACACGTAGAAGGGGATGCCGATGACGTCGGCGGCCCGGCGGGCGTCGCGGGCGTCCTCCAGCGTGCAGCACCCGCGCGCGCCCGTGCGGTAGGACTGCGGGTTGGACGACAGCGCCAGATGGACGCCGGTCACGTCGTGCCCCGCCTCGGCGATCCGGGCGGCGGCCACCGCGGAGTCGACCCCGCCCGACATGGCGGCGAGGACACGGAGCTTTCCTGTGGGACCCATAACACATCGAGGTTACCCCCCACGGGAGCGCGCCCGCGTTGGCATCGGGGCGGGCGGGCTGGGAGGATGCGGGGTCATGCGACTGTTCGGGCGCAAGAGCGAGTCCGCCGACCCCGCCGAGGCCATCGCGGAGTTCTGGACCTGGTGGGACCAGGCCCGTCCCCAGATCGACGCGTACGTCGAGGCAGAGGACCCGGAGGCCCTGGCCGAGGTGATCGGCCCCGCCGTCACCGCACTCCATCCCTCCCTCGTCTGGGAGATCGCCCCCGGCCGCATGGCCGTGCACGCCCTGGTGGTCAGCGCGTCGAACGACCCGGAGCTGCGGCCGCTCGCCCACCGGTGGGCCCTGGCCGCGCCGCCGGCGGACGCCATGTGGGAGTTCTATCCGTCGCGGCAGGCGAATCCGCAGGCCGCGGACCTGACGGTCGACGTCGGCGGGCGGGAGTTCGGGCTCGACCGGCTGGTGGTGGCGCTACGCGTGCCGCCCGGCACCCCGCGCGTGGACGTGACCGCCTTCCACCCGATCTTCCCCGACGTCGACGACGACACGCGGACGGAGGCGACCTTCCTCGCGCTCGACTGGCTGCTGGGCGAGGACGAGGTGGCCCGGTGGCTGGGCGAGATCGTGGCCGCGGAGTTCGAGCCGATCGACGCCCTCCCCGCGGTCCACCTGCCCTCCGTCGTCGCCGACGTGGCGGATGGCTTCAAGGAGGAGCAGTGGGCGCTGCTCGAAGGCCACACCGCGACCGGCGGCCGGCTGACCGCCGCCGCCCGCTATCCCCTCAGGCCCGTGGACTTCCCGCTGTTCGACCAGCACATCGCCGTCACGCTGCCGTACCGCGAGGCCGACGGCGACGGGCTGCCGGCGGGGGCATCCCTGGACGCGCTGCGCGACTTCGAGGAGCGGCTGACCGGCCGGCTGGCCGAGGCCGGCTCGGCCGTGCTGACGGCCCACATGAGCGCCGACCGCAGCCGGGTGCTGCACGTGTACGCCGATCCCGCGGCGGCCGTGCCGCCCGTGGTCGAGGAGATCGCCGCCGAGTGGAAGGAGGGGCACGCCCGCGTCGACGTGGCCGAGGACCCCTCCTGGAGCGCGGTGGCCCCCTTCCTGACCTGAACCGGATATTCGGCGCGTTTCACCGCATACGGAGCGGGCACGTCGCAGGAGCACCGCGCGGGCGTGCGCCCGCGTTCCACCCGTTCCCGCAGGCCGCGGGCCGGATTGGGGTTCGGACATGGCTCAGCGCGCACTGGACCGGCTGCCGAACGCGATCGAGGGTGACGGCCGCCTCGACCGGCCGGGGCACCGGCTCGAACAGGGCCTCGCGTTCACGGAGAACCTCCTCGGGATAACCGGAGGGCGCGCCCGCGGCGTCCTGCACGGCGTCTGGCTGGGGCACCCCCTCCATCCGGTGTTCACCGATCTCCCCATCGGCTGCTGGACGACGGCGCTGGTCCTCGACCTCACCGGGCAGAGGCGGGCGGCGCGCGCGGCCGTGGGAGTCGGCATCGCCGGAGCGCTGGCCGCGGCGGTGACCGGCCTGCACGACTGGCAGCACACGCATGACGACGCGCGGCGCGTCGGGATGGTCCACGGCACACTCAACACGCTCGCCCTCGGCCTGTACGGGGTGTCGTGGTGGCAGCGGGGCCGGGGACACCACCTGCGCGGGCTGCTCGCCGCCCTGCTCGGCTATCCCGTGATCATGACGAGCGCCTTCCTGGGCGGCACGCTCGTCTACCGTCACCGGATCGGGGTCGACCATACGGACGAGAGGCTCGAACCCCGCCACTTCACCCGCGTGATGGCCGAGCGCGACCTGCCCGACAGAAGCCCGCATCGGGCGCGGGCCGGGGCCGTGGAGGTCGTCCTGGTCCGCGCGGAGGGCCGCATCCACGCCCTGCAGAACGCCTGCCCGCATCTGGGCGGCCCGCTGTCCCAGGGCTGGCTCAGGGACGGCTCCCTCACCTGCCCCTGGCACGGCTCCCGGTTCGAGCTGTCCAGCGGGGAGAGCCTGAACGGCCCCGCCACCGCACCCGCGCCGTGCTTCCAGACCCGCGTACGCGACGGGTGGATCGAGGTGCGCAGGGCGCCGGCCGTGACCACCGCGGCGCCCGGGAGCGCCCTGGTTCACCAGCAGGAGGTGCAGCCGTGAGGAGGAGGTCGCAGGTGCTCACGGAGGCCCCGGGAGTGCCGGCCGAACAGGGGCGGAAGACGGCGACACGGGTGCTCGTGGAGCACCACGAGGTGGTGCGGGGGCTCATACGGCGCCTGCGGGAGACGCCGCGTTCCCAGCTCGGACGGCGGCGCGCGCTCACCGGCGAACTGTTCGACGAGCTGTGGATGCACGAGCGGATCGAGGAGGCGATCTTCTATCCCGCCCTGCGCGACGTCACCCCGGCCCTCGCCGCGGCCTGGTCCGAGCACCGCCAGCTCACCGACCAGCTCGCTGCGCTGGTGCGCGCCGACCCGCGGACCGAGCGGTTCGACCGGGAGCTGGACGCGCTGCGCGACGTGCTGGAGTCGCACGCCCATCTGCACGAGGAGCGGCAGATGTTCCCGGAGATCGAGCGCTTCGCGGACGAGGAACTGCTCGTCGAGCTGGGCGACCGGCTCCAAGCCCGCCTGGGGCGGCTGCGCTCGTCACGGCGCACCCGGGCGGTCCTCCGCCTGCAGCGGGCGCTGCTGCGCCGTACGGCCCGGTAGGCGTACGGCCCGGTAGGAGGCGTACGGCGCAGTAGGCCTGCGGCGTGGCGGGCGGGTTATGACAGACCGGCACGCCGGGCGCGCTCGACGACGTGCCCGATGACGTCCGCGACCCGGTCGACGTCCTCCTCCACGGACGTGTGACCGAGGGAGAAGCGCAGCGAGCCACGGGCCCGCACGCCGTCCTGGCCCATCGCCAGCAGCACGTGGGACGGCTGGGCCACCCCGGCGGAGCAGGCCGAACCGGTGGAGCACTCCACGCCCTTGGCGTCGAGGAGCATGAGCAGGGCGTCCCCCTCACAGCCGGGGAACGAGAAGTGGGCGTTGCCCGGCAGCCGGTTCACCGGGTCGCCGTTCAGCACCACGTCGGGCACGGCCCGCCGTACGCGCTCGATCAGGTCGTCGCGGAGCGCCGACAGCCGCTCGGCCGTGGCGGGCTGGCGCGCGACGGCCGTCTCGACCGCCGCCGCGAACCCGGCGATGGCCGGCGCGTCGAGAGTGCCGGAGCGGATGTCGCGTTCCTGCCCGCCGCCGTGCAGGACCGGAACCGGGTCGACGCCGCGGGCCAGCAGCAGCGCACCCACGCCCACGGGACCGCCGACCTTGTGGCCGGAGACGGTCATGGCGTCCACGCCGGACTCGGCGAACGAGACCGGGAGCTGGCCCACCGCCTGCACGGCGTCGGTGTGGAAGGGGATGCCGTACTCGTGCGCGATTGCGGCCAGCACGCGCACCGGCTGCACGGTGCCCACCTCGTTGTTGGCCCACATGACGCTCACGAGCGCCACGTCGTCCGGGTCGCGGGCGATGGCCTCGCGCAGCGTCTCCGGATGCACCCGGCCCTGCTCGTCCACCTCCAGCA
Organism: Microbispora sp. NPDC049633; assembly: GCF_040675265.1. Lineage (NCBI taxonomy): Bacteria > Bacillati > Actinomycetota > Actinomycetes > Streptosporangiales > Streptosporangiaceae > Microbispora > Microbispora sp. NPDC049633. Next base: position 40,428 of record NZ_JBFAOO010000037.1, on the reverse strand, counting down.
GCTCGACGCGGGCGCCGTGGTTGTCGCCGAGCCAGTGGGCGGGGTCGAGGGCGGCGTGGTGCTCGACCGAGCTGATCAGGATCCTGGGCCGCTTCCTCGCCCAGTAGAGGCCCTTGATGGCGAGGTTGTCGGCCTCGGTGCCACCGGCCGTGAACACGACCTCGCTCGGGCGGGCGCCGAGTGCGCAGGCGATGGTCTCGCGCGACTCCTCGACGACCCGCCGGGCGCGGCGGCCGGCCGCGTGCAGGGACGAGGGATTGCCGACCTCTCCGAGCTGGGCCGTCATCGCCTGGATCGCCTCGGGCAGCATCGGCGTGGTCGAGGCATGGTCCAGATACGCAGTTCCCACGACCCCTCCCTGACACGTATTCAGCCCACCAAGCGTATCCGGGTAGAGGGAGGACACCGATAACGTGTCGCGGCTGAACCGTCCAGACGGTACAGTAGGCGGCATGAGGAGGGACGAACTGCTGGACGCGGCCGAGGGCCTGCTTCAGGACCAGGGCGCCCAGGCCCTGACCCTGGCGGCGGTGGCCGAGCGCGCCGGCGTCAGCAAGGGCGGCCTCCTCTACCACTTCGCCAGCAAGGAAGCGCTCGTCAAAGGCATGATCGAGCGCCTGATCGCCGACTTCGACGCGCTGATCGAGGCGCAGTCGGAGAGCACCTACACCCGGGCGTACCTCGCCGCGACGTTCGAGGCCGTGGAGACCGGCCGGCTGCGACGATGGGCCGTGGTCACGGGCGCGGCCGGCGATCCCGAACTGCTCGCGCCGCTGCGCGGGGCGATGGCCCGCTGGATGCGGGACGGCCTGGACGACGAGCCCGATCCCCTGGCGTCCCAGGTCGTACGGCTGGCCTGTGAGGGCGTCTGGGAGGTCGCCACCCACTGTGCGGCGATCATCGACTACGCCGCGATCCGCGCCAGGCTGCTCGCCCTGTTGTAGCGCGGCCTGTGATCCCCTGAACACCCATTTGGTGGTCGCCCTTCCTTCCGGCCTTGCCGTGAAAGGGCGACCTGCTGGTGTCTGCCCGTAAATCCGGGCTCGGAAACCCACTTGACACACCTGGAAAGGAAGCTGTGATGACCCGCGCTTTGAGGAAGGCCCGTCACGGGGCAGTCCTCACCTTCGTCCTGGCCGGCCTGATGTGTGGAACTTTCACCGTGCGCCTCCCGGCGCTGGCCGACCGGCTCCGCCTGCCGGAGTCGTCGGTCGGGCTCACCCTGCTCAGCTGGGGGCTCGGCGCGCTGCTCACCATGCAGCTCATGCGCGTCGTCCTGGCCAGGTTCGGCAGCCGCGGCGTCCTGCGCGCGGCCGCCCCTCTGTGCGCGGCGTCACTGGTCCTCGTCGCGTTCGCGCCGTCCCTCCCCGTGCTGGCCGTGGCCGCCGCGTTGTTCGGCATGGCCTTCGGCGCGGTCGACGTCGGCATGAACGCCCAGGGCTCGGCCGTCGAGCGCGCGTACGGCCGGCCGATCATGAGCGGCATGCACGCCGGATGGTGCGTGGGCGCGATCTCGGCGGGCCTGCTCGGCACGGCGGCCATCGCCCTGGGGCTGTCCCTCACCGCCCATATCCTGGTCGTCGCCCTGGTGTCGGTGCCCGCCGCGCTGGCCCTCAGCCGCATGCACCTGCCCGATGCCGCGCAGCGGACGGCCGGCGCCGCGTCGTCCGCCCGCTCCCGGCGCAGGCTCCCCGGGGTCGTCTACCTGCTCGGTGCGATCACCTTCGCCGCGTTCATGGTGGAGGGCGTCGTCGCCGACTGGAACGGCCTCTACCTGATCGGCACGCTGCACGCCTCCGAGGCGGTCGCCGCGCTCGGCTATCCGGTGTTCGAGGCGGGCATGCTGCTCGCCCGGCTGGCCGGCGATCGGCTGCGCGGCCGCTACGGCGCCCGCGGGCTGGTCATGTTCTCCGGCGCCGCCACCGCGCTCGCGTTCCTCGCGGTCATCGCCGCGCCGGTGACCGTGGCGGCCGTGGCCGGGCTGTTCTTCATCGGACTGTCGGTGGCGACCATCACGCCGATGGCGCTGTCGCTGGCGGGGACCGCGACGCCCGAGCCCGGCCCGGCGATCGCGCAGGCGAGCGCCATGGGCTACGCGGGCCTGCTGCTCGGTCCCGTGATGATCGGCTTCCTGTCCAGCGCGGCGTCGCTGCGGGCCGCGATGGGCGTGGCGGTCGTCCTCGGCGTCGTCATCGCCGTGGCCGCACGGCTGCTGCCCGCGTCCCGTACGGAGATCGTCCCGCTGCCGGTGCGGGCGGGAGACGAGGAGACCCCCCTCCGCGCGGCCGCCTGACGCGTGGGCGATGCTCAGGCCTGATCCGCGGGGGCCCGGCGGGAGGTCAGGAACTCACGGATCTGGCTGCGGTTGTCCACGCGGTCCAGGCTGGGCGGCCTCCCAAGCGGCTGGGATGCCCTGGCAGCACACCTTTCGCCGGCGCCTTCCTCCCCACCTGACCGGCTCTTTCACCGGGCAGTGGCGCATAGAACGCGCCGGCGCCCGCCGGGTGACCTGACCCGGCGGGCGCCGTCGATGAGCCTCCGGTCCGTGCCGTGTGGACCCACGGCACGGACCGGACGCGTCACTTGCGCTTGTCGATCTCCTCGGTGAGCTGCGGCACGACCTGGAACAGGTCGCCCACGACACCGAAGTCGGCGATCTCGAACAGGGGCGCCTCGGCGTCCTTGTTGATCACGACGATGGTCTTGGAGGTCTGCATGCCGGCCCGGTGCTGGATGGCGCCGGAGATGCCGGCCGCGATGTAGAGCTGCGGGGACACGGTCTTGCCCGTCTGCCCGACCTGGAACTGGTGCGGGTACCAGCCGGCGTCGGTCGCGGCCCGCGAGGCGCCCACGGCCGCGCCGAGCGCGTCGGCGAGCTTCTCGATGATCGCGAAGTTCTCGCCCGAGCCCACACCCCGGCCGCCGGAGACCACGATCGCGGCCTCGGTGAGCTCGGGACGGGCGCCCTTCTCCTGGACGACCCGCTCGACGATCCTGGCCGCGCGGGCGGCGTCCGACAGCGCGACCTCCACCTTCTCCTCGGCGCCGGCCGCGGCGGCGGCGACGGGGGCCGTGCTGTTCGGGCGGACCGTGATGATCGGCATGCCCTTGGTCACACGGCTGTGGACGTTGACGCCGCCGCCGAAGATGGACTGCTCGGCGACGAAGCCTTCGCCGACGCCCACCGCGTCCGAGATCACACCGGAGTCCGTCTTGATCGCGAGGCGGCCGGCGATCTCCTTGCCCTCACCGGTCGCGGCGACGAAGACCGCGGCCGGGGAGCGCTCGGTCACCAGGTGCGCCAGCACCTCGGCCTTGGGCGCCGCCACGTAGTCGCCGATCTCGTCGGCCGCCGCCACGTAGATCTTCTCGGCGCCGTACTCGGCCAGCCTGGCCTTCGCGGCGTCGGAGTAGCCGGGGCCGGCCCATACGGCGGCCGGCGTGCCCAGCGACCGGGCCAGGGTCAGCAGTTCGAGGGTGACCTTCTTGACGTCACCGTCGACGTGCTCGACGAGAACCAGAATCTCACTCATCACGGGGCCCCTCAGATGAACTTCTTCGACGCGAGGAACTCGGCGGCCTTGGCCCCGCCGTCGCCCTCGTCCTTGATCACGGTGCCCGCGGCACGCGGCGGGGCGGCGGCGAACTCGACGACCTCGCTCCACGAGCTCGCCAGGCCCACCTGGTCGGCCGCGATCTCCGCGTCGGCGACGCCGAGCGTCTCGACGGGCTTCTTCTTGGCGGCCATGATGCCCTTGAACGACGGGTAGCGCGGCTCGTTGATCTTCTCGACCACGGACACGACGGCGGGCAGCGACGCCTCGACCTTGTCGTAGCCGTAGTCGGTGATCCGCTCGACCCGGATCGAGGTGCCCTCGACCTCGACCTTGCTGGCGAGCGTGAGCTGCGGGGCGCCGAGCCGCTCGGCCAGCATCGCGGCGAGCATGCCGGTGCGGGCGTCGGTCGACTCGGAACCCAGGATGACCAGGTCGTAGCCGATCTTCTTCAGGGCCTGGGAGATGGCGTAGGAGGTGCCGAGGGCGTCCGAGCCGTGCAGCGCGTCGTCGTGCAGGTGCACCGCCTTGTCGGCGCCCATCGCCAGGGCCTTGCGGATGGTCTCGGTCGCCTTGGCGGGGCCCATGCTGAGGACGGTTACCTCGCCTCCATGGGCCTCCTTGAGCCGCAGCGCCTCCTCGACCGCGTACTCGTCGAGCTCGTTCACGACGCCGTCGGCGGCGTCGCGGTCGAGCGTCTTGTCATCGGACCTCAGCTTGCGCTCGGTCGCCGTGTCGGGGACCTGCTTCACGCAGACGACGATGTTCATGGCCGGTGGCCGACCTCCCCTTTCCGTACGGCTGACGCCGCGGTTCTCGGTACGTGGCGCGGGGTACGCGCACGTGATGCAAGACTGCCAGGTGCTCGCGGGCGCGCCTGTGCAGGTGGCCCGGGTGTCGAGATGACCCTGGTCCCCCCAGGCGGTATGTTACCCATCGGTAGCTTAGGTGCAAACCTCCAGGTTTTTACGGCCGCGTCCTTCGGTTGAGGAATTCCCAGAACCCGGTCACGCCCACACCCCACCCTACCGAACTATGTTCCGGAGTCGTCGTGGGAGGTCCCTGTCGCCGGGACCTCAGGGGCGGGTTCGCGAGCGGAAGGTACGGCGGTAGGTGTCCGGAGGCACGCCCACCGTGCGGTTGAAGTGCCGGCGCAGCGTCGTGGCGGTGCCCATGCCGGTGGCCACCGCGATGGTGTCGATGCCGTCGTCCGTGGTCTCCAGCAGTTCCTGGGCGTGGCGGATCCGCTGGGTCAGCAGCCATTGCAGCGGGGTGGTGCCGGTCACCGACCTGAAGTGGCGGTTGAGGTTGCGCGAGCTCATCCGCGCCCGGCGGGCCAGGTCCTCCACGGTCAGCGGCCGGTCCAGCCGTTCGATCACCCAGGGGAACAGATCGGCGAGCGGGTGGTTGCCCGGGGCCGGCACCGGCGTGGTGACGAACTGCGACTGGCCGCCGTCCCGGTGCGGGGGCACGACCAGGCGGCGGGCGACCGCGTTGGCGACCGACGAACCGTGGTCGAGGCCGACGAGGTGCAGGCACAGGTCCATGGCCGCGGCCTTGCCCGCGGAGGTGAGCACGCTGCCGCTGTCCACGTACAGGACGTCCGGGTCCACCTGCACCTGGGGGTAGCGGGTGGCCAGGTCGCGGGTGTGCGCCCAGTGGGTGGTCGCCCGCTTCCCGTCCAGCAGGCCGGCGGCGGCCAGCACGAACGCCCCCGTGCAGAGGGAAGCCACCCGCGCGCCCGCCTCGTGGGCCGCGCGCACCGCGTCGACCAGGCCGGCGGGCGGGTCGACGTCGACGTCCGCCCACCCCGGGACGATCACGGTGTGGGCCTGCCGGAGCCGGTCGAGGCCGTAATCGGGCTCCAGCAGAAACCGCCCGGCCCGTACGGCGCCCGGCCCGCAGACGACGAGGTTGTACCAGGGATCGGCCAGGCCGGGGTCGGTCCCGAAGACCTCGTACGCCAGGGACAGCTCGAAGTGCAGCATTCCGTCGGTGGCGGCCAGCGCGACATTGATCACGTCCGAAATTGTACGAGTGATGGCGTTCCAGACACTCACGGTGGGATGCCCGCGATCGCCAGGATTGGTCACAACAGATCGCGGCAGACGATCCGGATAGAAGGAGAACCCCATGGGATCGGGGCTCACGGTGGCGGTGTTCGGCGCGTACGGGCACACCGGGCGGTTCGTGGTGGCGGAGCTGCTCGAGCGCGGGTTCGTACCGGTTCCGTCCGGGCGCGACGCCGACAAGCTCATGAAGCTGGCGTCCGAATTCGGGCTGGAGGCCCGCCCGGCGTCGGTCGACGACCCCGCCTCGCTCGACCGCGCGCTGGCCTGCGCGGCGGCGGTGATCAACTGTGCCGGCCCCTTCGCCACGACGGCAGCGCCGGTCATCGAGGCCGCACTGCGCGCGGGGATCCCGTACGTGGACGTGGCGGCCGAGATCGAGGCCAACGCCGACACCTTCCGGCACTTCACGGACCGCGCCCGCGCCGCGGGAGCGGTGGTCGTCCCCGCGATGGCCTTCTACGGCGGCCTCGGCGACCTGCTGGCGACCGCCGCGATGGGCGACTGGAGCGCGGCCGACGAGGCGCACGTCGCGTACGGGCTGAGCAGCTGGCACCCCACCGCCGGGACACGCGCATCGGGCACGGTCTCCGGGCAGCGGCGCGCCGGCCGGCGCGTCCGTTTCAGGAACGGCCAGCTGGAGTATCACCACGACGACCTGCCGACCCTGGAGTGGCCCTTTCCCGGCCCGATGGGGCCTCGGGCCGTCATCGGGGAGTTCACGATGGCCGACGTCGTCACCATTCCCAGCCACCTGTCCATCCCCGACGTGCGCACCTACATGACGGTCGAGGCGGCCAGGGACCTGTCGGCCCCGGACACCCCGGCGCCCGCCCCCGTGGACCGGCACGGGCGATCCGCGCAGACCTTCCTCGTCGACGTCGTCGTTCGCTCCGGTGGGGCCGAACGGCGCGCCGTGGCGACCGGCCAGGACATCTACGCCGTCACCGCGCCGCTCGCGGTGGAGGCGGTCGATCGCATCCTCACCGGACGGATCAGGACCGACGGCGTCGCCTCCGCCGGCGAGATCTTCGACGCCCCCGACTTCCTCCGCGCGCTGTCCCCGCACATCTCGCTGGAACTGCACTCCTAGGGCGGCGGTGCGGCGACGCCGGAGAGTTGCCCGCGCTCGGCGAGGACCACTTCGCCCGGGCCGGCGCCAAGATCCCCGCGATCCAGCGGCTGCGGCTCGGCGTCGCACAGGCCCGGTTCCACCTGCTCGGCGACGACGCGCCCGCCGCCCGCCCGGCCCTGGACGACGCACTGCGTACGGCGGACCGGCCGGACATGCCGCTCAGGGGCACCCTCGAGGCGTGGGCGGGGCTGGCCGAGGTGCTCTGGGCGCTGGAGGCGGACGACCCGGCCGTCCGGACAGTGCTGCGCCACATGTCCCGGCTGGCTCGCCGTACCCCGTCGGCGGCGGCCCGCATGGGCTGGGCCGCGGCGCTGACGCACGAGGCGGCCGGTCGGCGGCCGAGGGCCCGGCGGGCCGCCGGACATGCCCTGGCCGCCGCTCGCCGTCTGGGCATCGCCTTCGACGAGGCCAGGTCGCTCGAAGTCCTGGGCGAGACCGAGGAGGCCGCCCGGATCCACGCCCGCCTGGGCACCACGCCGCTCACCCGGCCCCGCTGATGGCCGCGGCTCGCGCCGGGCGCCGGGGTCGGCGCGTCGTCCGCCGGCGGCCATCCGAGCCGTCAGCCGGCGAGGACGTAGCCCCCCACCGAGGACGGGATGACGAAGGAGTCGAGCCGGCGCAGCTGGTGCGTGGCGCGGTTCACCCGATACCAGGTGTGCGTCCGGCGCAGGTCACCGTGCACGTGACGGTCGGACCTGGTCAGGACGTCGAGGTGGCCCGCCCTGTCCCAGCGCGCCTTCAGAGCCTCCTCGCCCGCGTGGAGCCGGATGGGGATGCTGCTCTTCTTCGCCGTGGCCAGGTTGCGGGTGAGGACCACGTTCTTGACGGTGCCGCCGGTCTTCGTCCACTTCGGCGAGGCCACCGTGACGCCGTCGGGGGCGAGGTCGCCCCGCATGTAGACGGACCGCCGCAACTTCACCGACCACGTGCCGGTCGCGTACAGCACCGCCGTCCGGTTGTCACCGGCCATCATGCGCTTCCCGTCCGGGCTGAAGTCCCAGGACTGGTATCCCCTCGGCAGGGTGAAGACCTTTCCGCTGGTCGTGTCCACGACCCGCTCGATCTCCCACTCGGCGGCGTTCACGCCGCGCATGCCGACGAACCGGCCGCCCGGGGCGAGGGTCAGCGCGTTCATCTGGAGGTCGTCCGGCCACGTCACCGCGGGAATCTCACGCGCCCTGCCGGTGGCCGCCTCCCAGATCGTGAGCACGCCGTCCTTGCCCGCGAAGTACGCGGCCTGGGCGCCGTCCTGGGAGACCGCGACGACGGCGGCGACGGTGTACTCGCCGGGCGCCACGGTCCTGCGTGCGCCGGGGAGCGCGACGACGCGGCCGTCGCTCAGCCAGAGCTTCAACGGGCCGCACGGCTGCCGGCCGCCGTCGGTCTGAAGGCAGGACCCGAGACCCGCGTAACGGATCACCGGCTTGGCCGCGGCGGCCTCGGCCTGGGGGATGGTCATGAACGCCGCGGCGGCCGTCGCCGCGGCCAACGCTACTCGGGACAGCATTCCGTCATCTTCGCATGATGCGGACGAAGAATCTCGGGTCGTGACAGGGACGGAAAAGGCGGGGTTCAACTCGCGAACACGAGCATGACGAGCAGGAACAGGACGGTCCCGACGGCCATGAGGAGCGTCGCCGTGCTGAACAACGTGGAGAGCAGCGCCCACACCGCGACGGCCCCGGCGCCGCCCGCGAGGTCCACCACGAGCCGCCGCCTGGACTTCCCCAGCAGCCCGAACCCCGCGTCCACCAGCAGGCCGATCCCGTAGAGCACCAGCAGGAGAAGCGACACCTCGGGCAGGTTGGCGCGCGCGGCGGCGGCGAAAAGGCCCACGACCACCGAAGAGCCGATCACCCACCGGCGGTGCAGCCTCTCCCGGCGCGCGGCACGCGTGTCGTCCACCTCTCCCCGCCGGGGACGCCGGGAAGGCCCGCGGTCGCTCTGCCGCTCACCACCGGGGCGCCGGCCACCGGGCCGCCACTCCTGGGTCGGCGCCTCGGACAGCGCGGGCCGCGCCGGCTCGATCCCGTCCAGCGCCGGCGCCGCCTCCTTGAGTAGCCCGGTCAGCTCCTCCGTCGCCGGCCGGTCCGCCGGGCCGGTGCTCAGGCACCGCTCGACGATCGGGACGAGCCAGGACGGCACGCCCGACAGGTCGGGCTCGCGGTGGACGACCCGGTAGGCGATCGCCGCGGCCGGCCCCGTCCCGTACGGCTGCCGCCCCGACGCGGCGAAGGCCAGCGTCGCCCCCCAGGCGAACACGTCGGCCTCCGGCCCGGCGTCCCGGCCCTCCAGCACCTCGGGAGCCAGGTAGCCGGGCGTTCCGGTGACCGCGCCCGACGCGGTGACCGAGGCCGACTCCAGCGCGCAGGCGATGCCGAAGTCGATCACGTACGGCTCGCCCTCGGAGACGATCACGTTGGCCGGCTTGAGGTCGCGGTGGACGACACCGGCCGCGTGGATGGACTCCAGCGCCTCCGCCAGCCCCAGGGCGAGCCGCAGCAGGCCGGCCCCGGCGACGGGACCGTCCTTGGCCACGACCGTGCTGAGCGGCCTGCCCTGCACGTACCGCGTGACGATGTAGGGCCGCTCCCCCGACAGCGAGGCGTCCAGCACCTCGGCGACGTGCGCCCCGCGAACCCGCCGCATCGTCTCCACCTCGCGGGCGAGACGGGCGATCGCGAAACCGTCCGAGGCGACGTGGGGATGCAGGACCTTCACGGCGACCGTACGCCCGTCGGGGTCGAGCGCGAGGTGGACCTCGCCGAACCCCCCGGCGCCGAGCGCGGAGACCAGACGATAGGGACCAAGCCGTTCTGACGTGCCCAAGCTGTGTCTCCCGCTTCGCTCGTCGGGACGCTCTTATCCGGTATCTTCCCTCGTCGCTCGGAGTCGCTACGCTCCCCGCTCGCTCCTCAGTCCAGACACCGGCGCGCCCCTCCGGCTCGCTCGGTGCCTCCCACTTCGCTCGTCGGGACGCTCTTATCCGGTATCTTCCCTCGTCGCTCGGAGTCGCTACGCTCCCCGCTCGCTCCTCAGTCCAGACACCGGCGCGCCCCTCCGGCTCGCTCGGTGCCTCCCGCTTCGCCGTACGGGACCGGGCAGGTCAGGTCCAGAAGGTCAGGAAGCGCAGGCCGATCCTGTCCATGAAGTCCCCGACCACGCCGCCGATCAGGTTGACGACCGTGTCCTGGCCCCTCTGCTTGAGATCCGCGACGATGTGGTCCACCGCCACGGACGGCGGCCGCCAGGGGACCCAGGAGGCGTCCGCGGACAGCGCCGTCATGACCGCGAACAGCGCGACCGTGCCGACCGCGATCGTCACGATCATTCCCGCTCCGGGGCTCCGGATCACCGCGCTCAGCGTCCGGGACACGGCCTTCCGGGGGGCCTTCCCCCCGGGCAGGAGGAACAGCCCGGCCACGAAGGCTCCCGCGGCGTACGCGGCGGCGGGGTCGGGCCTGACCCCGCCGAGGTAGTGGAAGCCGCCCCACACGCACATCGCGAACATCGCGGCCAGCGGCACCTGGACCACCGTCGCCAGCCCTGCCTTGATCAGCGCCCACGGCGTGCCGAGCACCGCGAGGAGCGGGTCGGTCCCGCTCGCGCCCCGCGCGGCCCGGCGGTCGGCCAGGTCGCCGAGCAGGTACTGCCCCACCCGCAGGCACAGCGCCGCCACGACGGCGAACAGGCCCACCACGACCGGCAGCAGGCAGGCCAGCGCCACGAGCGTGGCCAGCAGCAGGGCCGCGAGCACCGGATGCGGCGCCCGGTAGGGGGCCCGCTTCCGCTCGGGTTCGTACGGCGCGGCGGGAGCAGGCGGCGGCGCTACCCGGGGCTCCGGGTAGCCGGCCACCCGCTGGTCGGGATACGGCGGCGGCGGGTACACCGCGGGCTGGTACGGCGGCGGGTGCGGGCCCCCCTGACCGTACGGCGGGGCCTGCGGATGCGCAGGCGGCGGCGCGGACACCGGGCGGCGCTGCCTGGGCGCCCGGGGCTCCCGGCGGGGCCGTTCCGGCTCCACGTAGTTCACCGGCGGCAGCAGGTCGGAGTAGCTGTCGTCGCCGGCCGGCAGCTTGCCGGTGCGGCTCGCGCCGCCTCCGTTCACCCGGCCGCCCGCATCCCTCCGCGCCGGCTCGTCGAGCACCCGGGTGCCGTCGAGGAGGCGCGTCCCGCCGTCACGCGGCGTCTGGGCGCTCTCCTGGAGCACCGTGACCGAGGGGTCGAGCGAGCGGCTGTGCCGCAGCAGCGACGCGGCGCTGGGACGCGACGAGGCGTCGGGCGCCAGGGCGAGGCGCAGCCAGCCCCGCAGCCAGGCCGGCGCGAGGTCGACCTGCGCCTTGCCTTCGAGGATGTTGTAACAGACCGACTCGAACGTGCCCGAGCCGAACGGCGCCTTGCCGGTGGCCGCGAAGAAGACCGTGGCCGCCAGCGCGTGCACGTCGGCGGCCTGGGTGATCGCGGTGTCCCGGATGATCTCCGGGGCGAGGTAGCCGGGCGTGCCGACGAACATCCCGGTCTGGGTCAGCCTTGTGGCGTTGACCAGATGGGCGATGCCGAAGTCGATCACCAACGGCTCGCCGTCCACGAGCATCACGTTGGCCGGCTTGAGGTCGCGGTGGATGACCTCGGCCGCGTGGATGGCGACCAGGGCCTCGCACAGGCCCACCGCGAGCCGGATCACGGCGTCGTCGGAGAGCGGCCCGTCCTCCAGCACCGTCTGCTCTAACGTCCGCCCTGGGGCGTACCGCGTCACGATGTACGGCGCGGCGCCGGTCAGGTCGGCGTCGAGCACCTCGGCGACGCGCTTGCTGCGCACCCGCCGCATGGTCTCGACCTCGCGGGTGAGCCGGTCGCGGGCCTTGAGGTCGGTCGCGACGTGCGGGTGCAGGACCTTGACCGCGACCTCGCGCCCCTCCGTGTCCAAGCCGAGATGGACCACCCCCATGCCGCCCTCGCCGAGCTGCCGCAGCAGCCGGTAGGGCCCGATCCTCTCGGGAGCCTCAGTAGCCGACATGTCGTCCCCCGTCACCCATTCCCCGCCTGGTTACGCAGGTCTTCCAGCCGTTCCTGTATTGACAGAACGTCGATCGGGCCCCAGAAGTGCCCTGCTGTCTGTTTACCCAGGAGACTGGAGATCGCGATCGCCGCCGTCAGCGCCGCGAGCGCGCCGACCCCCCAGGCGAGGCCCTTGGCCGCTCCCTCACCGGGCACCAGCGAGGCGAGCGTCCGCCGCATCTGCCTGCTCGGGCCCACCACCCCGGGCCCCGCGCAGATCGTCCACAGCGCCGTCGCGGTCCCCCAGCTCAGCGCCGCGATCCGGAGCGCGGGCGTGTCGCCGAGGAGGACGGCGAGCAGCAGCGTCACCGGCAGCCCCAGGACCAGCGCGTACGGCACGAGCGCGATCGTGACGCCGATCGACTTGACGAGCTCCGCGGGGCGGCTCAGCACGCGCAGCACGTCGGCCGCCGCGGCGCCGGCCGGACGGCGGGAGTTGAGGTGCGGCTGGGCCATGTCGGCGGCCCGCAGCAGCACCGCGACCGGCACGGCCACCAGGCACACCAGCAGCGGCGCCATGACCGCGGCGGACGTCATCACGACGAGCAGCAGCGCGCTCGTCACGCCGTACGCCTTCGAGCGCTGCAGCAGCCCCCCGGACGGGAACGGCATTGGCGGCACGGTCGGCGGCGGCACCCGCACCGTCGGCATGAACGGCGCGGGGTTCGGCTGGTGGATGTGCGGAGTCCGCTCGTAGATCTCCGGCACGCTCCCGAACAGGGCCCGCTCACGCGCCGCCGCGTCCCCGTGCTCGCCGGCCCCCTGGTGAGAGGACGCCGCGCCGCGCGGTCCCATGGTCTCGCCGGTGACGGCCTGGCGCACCTCCTCGGAGGTCACCCGGCGCGTGGGGATGTCGCCCTCAGGGCGCCGCATCGGCGTCTGCCACTCGTCCGGCTGGGCGCGCGGCGGCACGGGCGGCCCATCGGTGACCGGGCCGCTGCCGGGAGCTGGGCCGGTGCCCGAAGCGCCCGGGAACGCGGACGGGCCGGTGGTGCGGGGCGGGGGCATCCGGGTCGGGATGTCGCCCTCCGCGAGGCCCTGCAACGGGCCCTGTGCCGAACCCTGTGCCGGGCTCTCGGGCGGGGTGGACGGCCCGAGGCCCGCCCTGCGCAGGTCCTCTCCGGTCACCCGTACGGTCGGGAAGGGGTCGCCGGCCTGGCCGCCCTGGGGCGTCTCGCGCAGCAGCGAGACGAACTCCTCGGCCCGGCCGCCCCCGGTGGACGGGGTGACCGGCGGCGTCGCCACGGGCGCCACCGGCGGCGTGATCGGCGGCACCGGCGGCGTGACCGGCGGCGCCGGCGACCCGGTGGACGGCGCGCCGGCGACGGGCCTGCCCGGACCGTGCGGGCCCGCGGCGGGTGCGCCACCGGTGGGCGGGCCGCCCGGAGAGCCGAAGCCGGGCACCTGCTGGCCGCTGGTGTCGTCGACGTTGGGCACCGTGGTGATCTCGTCGGGCACCCGGGGCCTGCCGCCCGGAGTCTGGGGCATGAGCCGCGCGAGCTGCCGCACGAGCTCGGCCGCCGTCGGCCGCCTGGCCGGGTCGCGGTTGAACGCCGCGCGCAGCATCGGCTGGATCGGCGCGGGGGCGGCCTCGACGTTGGCCCGGCCGGAGGTGATGTTGAAGAAGATCATCTCCAGCGTGCCCTTGCCGAACGGCGGCTGGCCGGTGGCGGCGTAGAGCACGGTGCCCGCCCAGGCGTGCACGTCCACCTGCGGCCCGGCCTCGTGGCCCTCGATGATCTCCGGGGCGAGGTAGCCGGGCGTGCCGATGAACATGCCGGTCTGGGTGAGCCGGGTGGCGTCGACCGCCTGGGCGATGCCGAAGTCGATCAGCACCGGCTGGCCGTCCAGCATCAGCACGTTGCCCGGCTTCAGGTCGCGGTGGATGACCCCCGCGGCGTGCACGGCGGCGAGGGCCTGGGCCACCCCGACGGCCACCTTGAGCACGGCGCCGAGGGGCAGCGGCCCGTCGTTCTTGACGACCTCGTCGAGCGGCCGTCCCGGCACGTAGCGCGTGACGATGTACGGCCTGCGCCCGGTGACGTCGGCGTCGACGACCTCCGCGATGTTCGGCCCGCGCACCCGCCGCATGGTCTCGACCTCGCGCGACAGACGTCTGCGCGCGACGTCGTCGCCCGCCACCTCCGAGCGCAGGACCTTGACGGCCACCTGCCTGCCCTGCGGGTCGAGGGCGAGGTGAACCACGCCCATGCCGCCCTCACCGAGCCGCCTCAGCAGCCGGTACGGGCCCAGTCGGTCGTCCTGATTCATCGCCTAAGCACCATACCGACTAAAAGAACGCCCATGAGTGAACCATCGCGCCACATCTCCGCTCCGCACAACGGAGGAAAGGCGCAAACGGGTTCCAGGCGGACGGTCAAACGGTGAGCGCGAGGACCTCCCCCCGGGTCGCCGCGACCAGCGCCTCGCCGGAAAGCGCCAGCTTGGAGCGGCGGACGCCGCTGCCGATCACGACGAACCGCCGCCGGGTCACGTTTTCGTCAACGAGCACCGGCCAGCCCTCGGGCAGCCCTATCGGGGTGATGCCGCCGTACTCCATCCCGGTCAGTTCGACCGCCTCCGCCTGCGGGGCGAACGACGCCTTCCGCGCGTCCAGGTGGCGGCGCACGATCCCGTTGATGTCGGCCCGACCGGTGGCGAGCACCATGACGGCGGCGTACCGCGTCTCCCCGCCCCGCTTCGCGGCGACGATCACGCAGTTGGCCGAGTCCTCCATCGCCACGCCGTACCGCTCGCAGAAGGCGGCGGTGTCGGAGAGCGCGGGATCGATCGCGGCGACCTCCACCTTCACCCCGAGAGAGGCGACGGCCTTGGCGACCGGCTCGGCGAGCAGGTCCGGACGGTCGGACGCGGGAACCCATTCGAGCGGCATTCAGCCCTCCTTGACGGCGCGCTCGTGCAGTCGGGTGACCACCTTACGGGCCGACTCCAGTGCCCCCGCCTGCCAGGCGACGAGATGGGTGAGCCAGTCGCCCGCGAAGTACACCCGGCCGGCCGGTTCCTGCAGGAGCGCGAAGGCGCCCTCGTAGGAGGGCCAGGCGACCCACGCGCCCTCGATGTACGGCTGCCGCCGCCAGGCGATCGAGACGCTGGACAGCAGCTCCGACCGGTACTTCTCGCCGTGGATCTTCCTGCCCTGCGTGAGCGCCCGCCGCTGCCGCTCCGCGTGGGTGAGGCGGCCGTACGCGTCGGCGTCCTCGTCGAGGTTGTAGTAGCCGACCACCAGCCCGCGCGTGCCGTGGAAACCGTACGAGGGATACCAGATGTGGGCGATGTCCAGGTCGGTCTCGGTGATGCCGCCGTAGATGCGGTCGTCGGTCTCCCACCAGCGGCGGCGGTACTCCAGCCCGATCTTCCCGGCCGACACGGGGGTGGGCGTGCGCAGGGCCGCGACGACGCGGGCGTCCAGGTTGCCGGGGATCCGCGCGAGCACGTGCGGCGGCAGGGCCGCGACGCAGTAGTCCGCGCGGGTGCGGCCGCCCGTGTGCTCGACCTCCACGCCGTCGGGCAGGTTGGTGATCTTCTTGACCTCGGCCGAGGTGCGGACGCGGTCGCGGCCGACGGCGTCGGCCAGCGCGACCGCGATGGCGTCCATGCCGCCGACCGGCTGGAACATCGGCATGGCCTGCTCGAAACCGAACGGGAACGCGATCGACCGGCCGAGTCCGTAGCCGAGCACCTCCGACAGGGCCGGCGGGCCGCCGAGCGGCACCCCCGCGCCGGCGCCGGGATAGGTCGCGAAGCCCCTGCGCTCCGACCCCGTGTAGACGTAGCGCCTGCCGATGTCGCCGAACTCCGACAGGAAGTGGAGCAGGCGGTCCTTGTCCGCCGCCGACAGCCGCCGGTCCAGCGCGCCGGTCCTGGTGGCCTTGGCCAGCAGCTCGCTGATGTAGCCGTAGGTGTCCGCACGCGCGGTGCGGGCCCGCACCGGGGCCTTCATCCCGTGGTTGTAGACGTACGCGCCGGAGTTCTCGTTGACGAACAACTCGATGGGCACGCCCAGCTCGCGGCAGTAGTCCAGGGTGACCATCCACTGGGCGATGCGGGCCGGCCCGGCGTTGAAGTAGACGCCCTCCCCGAATCCCGCCTCCTGCGTCGCACCGGACAGCTCGGGCAGCCGGTCGCCGCCGCGCAACGTGAGGCTGCGCCCGCCGGCCCGGTCCCTGGCCTCCAGGATCGTGCAGTCGTACCCCGCCTTGCCGAGTTCGTAGGCGGTGGCCAGGCCGGCGATCCCCGCGCCGAGGATCACCACGGACCCGGCGCCCCTCCCGCTGAGCGCGAAGTCGGAGCGGCTCGGCGGCGTGTAGTCCTTCGGCTGATGGTCGGGCGCGAGCCCGAGAGCGCCCATGGCCGCGTACATCGCCCCGGCGCCTCCGGCCGCGCCGATCCCCACCAGGAAGGCGCGGCGCGTCAGCGCACCCGTACGTTCACGGGTCGCGCCGTCACTGCCCACCCTGCCTGCTCTTTCTTCTTGGGGGAAACCGGATCCGGGGGGGATCCGGCGTCAGCCGTACCGGCCGCTGCCGCAGGCCACCTGACCGCCGATCATGGAGAAGATACCGAACAACGCCATGATCTCGTGGTAGTCGTCCGTGGTGAACTCGGTGTGCCGGGGCCCCGCGAGCCGCACGCCGGGCACGATCGAGCAGGCCGCGGCGATGGCGGTGGAGTTCCACTCCACGCCCAGCGTGTACGGCGGCTCGACGACGTAGGGCCGGAAATCCGGCAGCCGGCCCAGGGCGCGCGCCGTGGCCTCGCGGATCCGCCGCCAGGCGACCGCCGGGGGCAGCAGCTCGGCGGAGAACTTGTCGATGCCCTTCTTCACGGCCACCGTCTCGACGTCGCCGAGCAGTTCCCCTGCCTCCTCGCACACCGCCTCGTCGCCGGTGACGACCGCGACCGGCACGCCCATCGAACCCGCGAAGCCCGCCACGAGCCGGGTCTCGCCGCAGATCTCGCCGTTCAGGTAGACGTTGTGGATCTCCTTGCCCATCCACGTGTGGTTGAGCACCCCGTGCGGCACGCCCGCGCGTGCGTGGTAACCCGCGAAGCAGGCGGCGGCCATGTCGGGCGCCAGGCCCTGCCCCATGCGGTGCGGCTTGCCCGGGCCCCTGACCAGGGTGGCCCGCTCGTCCAGCAGGTCGATCCTGAGGTTCTTGGTGGATCCGTGCGCGTCGTTCACCAGCACGGACGCGGCGCCCGCGTCGAAGGCGCCCTGGACGACCGCGTTGGCGTCCCCGGTCATCAGCTCGCAGCCCCGCTCGTACCCCCGGCCCCCGAGGTGCATCTCCTCGGGGTCGGTCAGCCCGGTGACCCCCTCCATGTCCACCGACAGGTAGATCTTCATCGTTCCCCCCACGTCTCCACCCGGCGCGCCTCGTCCTCCGTCATCAGCCCGATGTGCTCACCGACGTACGCCTCGACCCGGGCGCGCCAGGGATCCGGGATCTCCCGGAGGGCGGGCGGATAACAGTGCTCCAGCCACCGTACGGACTCCGGGGTCGCCCCGAGGAACTCCGCCGCCCTGGCGAAGGGGGTGTCCTCGATGCCCGGGACGTGCGCGCACCCGTATTCGATGGTCTCCTGGCCACCGTACGGCGGCGGCTCCTGCCACTTGCGCGCGGCGGGCATCGTGGCGGTGATCGGCGTGTTCAGCGGCCGCCGCTCCACGGCCGCGAGGATCAGCTCCTTGCGCAGGCACTTGGAGCACTTGGCGCAGGGACCGTCCATGTCCCCGCGCAGGCACCAGCGGACCAGGTGCGCGAGGTCGGACTCCATCGCCATCCGCATGGTCACGGGCTCGCTCAGGCCGCCGGCCGGGAGGACCATCGCGAGCCCCGCCGCGGCGTACAGGCGGCCCCACGGGCCGTCGGCCGCCCACATGGGGTTGTCCGGGCTGTAGCGGTGGGTGTACCGCTCACCGCCCAGCCAGCGCGACCCCAGCTCGTGGCCGAAGGCGACGCCGCCGAGGTCGAGGTCGTCGGCCAGCAGCAGCGCGCCCACCGTCACCGCCTGGTGCTCGGGGAACCCGGGCCGGGGCCGGCTCAGCACGAACTCGAGGTCCGACTGGACGACGTGCGCCTCCCGCCCGGTCATGTGGACGAGCTGCGCCAGCACCTCGGAGCGGTAGTGCGTCCACCGGTTGGGCACCCGGGGGTGACTCACCCGCTGGAAGTGCACGAACGGCGCGTCGGGGAACATCGTGGCCACCGCCATCGAGTCCGCGCCCCCGCTGTAGGAGATCGCCAGCCGGCCGCCGGACCGCGGATCCGCCCCGACCGGCCCGGCGTCCACGCCCCAGCCCGTACGCAGCGCCTCGGCGAGCCCCGGGGAGATCGGCCGGTCGAAGGTCACCCGCCCCCTCGTCCACGGCGCGACGACGGTCCACGCGGCGACGGCGAGCAGGTCGGGATGCGGGGACGCGCCGGCGGCCCCGGTCCGCACGTGACAGGAGTTGGTCCGCAGCTCGATCGGGTGACCGTCGGTGCAGGCTCCCGTGGTCTCGTCCTCCGCGTCGAGCAGGAAGACCAGGCGCCAGACCTCCGCGTCCCGTGTCCATCGCACCCGCACGACCGGCTACCCCGCCCGTCCGGGAGCGCCCACCCGCGCCGACAGGTCGTCGATCGCCTGCCAGATGCGCATCTCGTTCTGCAGCAGCGTGTCCACCGCCTCGGCGGTCTCGGTGGCCAGCCGGTGCGCCTCGGCGGCCTTGGGGTCGGCGGCCGCCCTGGGCGCCGCGGCCGGCTTCGCGGGCGTCGCGGCGGCCCGCCGCAGCCGGTCGACCTCGTCGCGCAGCGCCACGACCTCCCGGCGGAGCATCTGGACCTCCCACAGGGCGTCCTTGAGGTCCTGCCGGTGGTCGGGCTTGGAGACGTACCGGGAGTCGAGCCGGGACAGCAGCGCCCGCCGCAGCCGCGACAGGCCCAGCACTCGCAACCGCATCATGGGCCGCCACGATAGCGGCATTTTTGATCGTTTCTGGATACCCAGTGCATAGTTGCTCAAAGGTGGCTGGGAACCGCCGTCCTCCGCCGCGCAATACAGTCTGCGGTTGTGCTGTACGGCAGATCGGTGGAAACGGCCGCGATCGACGACCTGATCGATCGGGCGCGGAAGGGCTCCGGAAGCGCGCTGGTGCTGCGCGGCGAGGCGGGCGCCGGCAAGACGGCGCTGCTCGACCAGGCGGCCACCCGGGGCGGCGCCATGCGCGTGCTGCGGACCACGGGGGTGGAGGCGGAGGCCGATCTGGCGTTCGCCGCCCTGCACCAGTTGCTGCTGCCGGTGACCGGGCTGCTCGACGCGCTGCCGGAACCGCAGGCCGAGGCCGTGCGCGGCGCGCTCGGGCTGGCCCCGGCGGGTTCCGGCGATCGGTTCCTGCTGGCGGCCGGGGTGCTGTCGCTGCTGGCCGAGGCCGCCGCGCCGGACGGGCTGATCTGCGTCGTCGACGACTTCCAGTGGGTGGACCGGCCGTCGGCCGACGCCCTGTCTTTCGCCGCCAGGCGGCTCGGCACCGAGCCGATCGCGATGCCGCTGGCCGTACGCGGTGACATGCCGGTGAAGGGCCTGCCCTCGCTGGAGATCGGCGGGCTGGCCGGACCGGCCGCCGCCGAACTGCTCGACGCCGGTTTCACGCTCGCGGCGCAGGTCCGGCGCGACCTCGTGGCGCTGACCGGGGGCAACCCGCTGGCGCTGCGCGAGACCGCCCGGTTGCTCACCCCCGCCCAGCGGGCGGGCCGCGAGCCACTGCCCGATCCCCTGCCCGGCGGTGCCCAGCTCTTCGGCGACCGGGTGGCCGCGCTGTCGGCGGGCGCGCGCCTGACCGCCCTGCTGGCGGCGGTCGAGAGCGACGTCGACCTGGTGCTGCGGGCCGCCGCCCGGCTGGGCGCGGGCGAGGCCGCGCTGCCCGAACTCGAGTCCGCCGGGCTCGTCGCCGTGTCCGGGACGCAGGTGCGGTTCCGTCATCCGTTGATCCGGTCGGCGGTGCACGAGACGGCCTCCCCCGCCGGACGCCGCGAGGCGCACGCGGCGCTCGCCGAGCTGTCCGGCGGCGACCGGCGGGCCTGGCACCTGGCCGGTGCCGCCCTCGGCCAGGACGAGTCGGTCGCCGCCGCGCTCGCGCAGGCCGCGGAGCGTGACCGGGACCGGGGCGGGT
This sequence comes from Microbispora sp. NPDC049633, assembly GCF_040675265.1. Classification (NCBI taxonomy): domain Bacteria; kingdom Bacillati; phylum Actinomycetota; class Actinomycetes; order Streptosporangiales; family Streptosporangiaceae; genus Microbispora; species Microbispora sp. NPDC049633. The sequence continues at coordinate 20,439 of NZ_JBFAOO010000037.1, read as the reverse complement.
ACGGCGCCGCCGCCACCGCCCTGACCAGGGCCGCCGAGCTCACCCCCGAACCGCTCGTGCGCGCCGGGCGGCTCAAGGACGCCGCCGTGGCCGCCTGGCTCGGCGGGCGGCCCGGCCAGGCGGAGTCCCTGCTGGCCGAGGCCCGTGAGCTCGCCGGGACGGACGCCGCGCTGACCATGGAGATCGCCCAGCTGCGGGGGCGGTTCGAGCTGAACTCCGGCGACGCCGCCGAGGCCGTGCGCATCCTGTCGGCGGGCGACACCCTGGACATGCTGGCCGACGCGGCGGAGGCGGCGTCGTACGTCGGCGACACGGCGGCCATCGTCGAGATCGGGCGGCGGGCGGTGGCCTTCCCCGAGGGGTTCCTGCGCGACGTGCTCGCCGGCATCGGCGCGACGCTCGCCGGCGGCGGCGACGGGCACGACCTGCTCAGGCGTGCGCTCGGCCGTACGGGCGAGCTGCGCGAGGCGGCCGAGTTCCTGTGGGCGTCGGCGGCGGCCAGCCATCTGGGCGAGGTGGACCTGTCCGCCGAGCTGGCCGAGCGGGCCGGTCGGGTCGCCAGGGTCTCCGGGATGACGGGCCAGCTGCCCGTGGTGCTGGAGTTCGTCGCCACCGCCGAACGGCTGGCCGGGCGCCTCGCGGAGAGCCGCGCCGTCTCGGAGGAGGGCCTGGAGCTGGCCCGCGAGGCCGGATACGCCAACACCGTGGCCGCGCACCTGGCCAACCTCGCGGCCGTCGCGGCCCTGCGCGGCGAGGAGGAGCCCTGCGCCCGGTACGCCGGGGAGGCGCTGGCCATCGCCGTCCCGCACCGGGTGGGCCTGCGCGCCGGAGTCGCGGCGTACGCCCTGGCCATGCTCGACCTGTGCCTGGGCCGGTTCGCCGCGGCGCACGACCGGTTCGCCGCGATCGCCGCCGCGGGCCCCGGAGCCGGTCATCCCACCGTCGTCTGGCGAACCGCTCCGGACCGGATCGAGGCCGCCGTCGGCGCGGGCGACACGGACGCCGCCCGGGCGGCACTGGAGGCGTACGAGCGCTGGTCGGCCCACGCGGGGACGGCCGAGTCCCGGGCGCTGCTCGCCCGGTGCCGCGGGCTGGTCCTGCCGGACGACCGGGCCGTCGAGGCGCTCGGCGAGGCGTCGCGGCTGCACGCCAACCCGTTCGAGGCGGCAAGGACGGGACTGCTGCTGGGCGAGCGGCTGCGCCGTACGCACCGGCCGGGAGAGGCCAGGGCGCACCTGCGCGCGGCGTTCGAGACGTTCGAGCGGGCGGGAGCCGCCCCGTGGGCGCGGCGCGCCCACGACGAGCTGCGCGCGGCGGGCGAGAGCGTCCGGCCGGAGAAGGACGCGCCGTCGGCTCCCGAGGTGGCGCCGGACGTGCGGGGCACCGCGCTGGACGCGCTCACCCCGCAGGAACTGCGCATCGCCACCCTGGTGGCGGAGGGCGCGACCAGCAAGGAGATCGCCGCCCGGCTGTTCCTCAGCCCGCGCACCGTCGAATACCACCTGTACAAGATCTATCCGAAGCTCGGCATCACCTCACGTACTGAGCTGGCGCGGCTAGTAGTTCTACGGAAGGCGCACGGCGGCCCCGCACAGCATGCTTTAGCCCATGCCAAACATCTGGAGTGAAGAGTTCGGGGCCGCGGCCGACGAGCCGATCGTGCTGGTGATGGGTTCGATGTCGCAGGGGATCCTGTGGCCGGACGAGTTCGTGGGCCGGCTCGTCGCCGGCGGCCGGCGCGTGATCCGCTACGACCACCGCGACACCGGGATGTCCGACGTCATCGACTTCGAGAAGGATCCGTACACATGGGACGACATCAAGGACGACGTGCTGCGGGTGATGGACGCGCACGGGCTGGACAGCGCGCATCTGGTCTGCCACTCGGCGGGCGGGCTGCTCGGGCAGCTGATCGCGGTGGAGCGGCCGGAGCGCGTGCGGACGCTCACCGTCATCGGCTCGTCGCCGCTCGGCGGCGGTGAGGGCGGAGTGATCATGCGGGCGCTGATGGGCGAGCCGCAGCCCGAGGGCAGCCTGCCCGAGCCCACGCCGGAGTTCGTCGCGTTCTACCGCGAGCTGATCGTCGCGCCGCCGCCGCGCGACCGGCGCGAGCGGATCGAGCGCATGATCGCGGGAGACCGCGTGCTGCACGGCACCGGCCTGCCGTTCGACGAGGACGCCGCACGCAGACTGGCAGAACGCCTGTACGACCGGGCGCGGGACCTCGACGCGGCGGCCAACCACCGGCTGGCGGCGGCGGCGAGGCCCGACTTCGAGCCGGTGGGCGTCCTGCATCGGATCACGGCGCCCACCCTGGTCGTCGAGGGCACGCATGAGCCCGCCAAGCCGGGTCACAGCGCCCTCATCGCCGAGCAGATCCCCGGCGCCCGGCTGATGACGGTCAAGGGGATGGGCCACACCCTGCCGCCGGAGGTGCACGAGGAACTGGCCGGCGCCGTCCTCGCCCACACGGCCGATGTCACTGCCCGGTGAATTTGGGACGGCGCTTCTCGGCGAAGGCCGTCATGCCCTCCCGGGCGTCCTGGGTGGCGAACAGGCCGGAGAACTGGAGCCGCTCGATCTCCAGGCCGGTGTCGAGGTCGGACTCGAGGCCGTGGTCGATCGCGAGCTTGGCCGCCCGGACCGCGGCGACCGGCCCCTCGGCGAACGTCGCGGCGAGTTCGAGCGCCGCCGTGTAGACCTCGCCGTCGGGCACCACGCGGTCGACCAGGCCGATGGCGAGGGCCTCGGCGGCGTCCACGTGCCGCCCGGTGAAGATCAGGTCCTTGGCCCGGGCGGGCCCGACGAGCCGGGGCAGGCGCTGCGTCCCGCCCGCGCCGGGGATGATCCCGAGGGTGATCTCCGGCTGGCCGAGCTTGGCACTCTGCCCGGCCACCCGGAAATCGGCGCAGAGCGCGAGTTCGCAGCCGCCGCCCAGGGCGTACCCGGTGATCGCCGCGATCACCGGCTTGCCGATCCGCGCGACGGCGGTGAAGCAGTCCTGCAAGGTGCGCGAGTGCACGGCCATGTCGGCGTAGGACATGACCGCCATCTCCTTGATGTCGGCTCCGGCCGCGAAGACGCGTTCGCCGCCGTAGACGATGACCGCGTGCGTGTCCGGATCGGCGTCCACGAGCCGCGCGGCCTCCGCGATCTCCTCCTGGACCTGCCGGTTCAGCGCGTTCATCTTCGGCCGGTCGAGCCGGATCGTGGCGATGTGCTCGGAGATCTCCACCCTGACGAATTCACCCATGGCCCCCACCATAGAGGGGTGATCAGCGCCCGAGCGGGAGGGGCCGCCGGGGGCCGGCCGGCGCGGCTTCCGCCACCTCGCGGTAGACCCGCTCGTATCCCTCGACCATGACGGGCACGTCGAAGTGCCGGACCACGCGGGCCCGTACGGCGTGCGGGTCCAGCGCGGAGACCGCCTCGATCGCGGCCGGCAGCTCGGCGGGCGTGTCGCGGACGTAGCCGGTCACCCCGTCCGCCACGACCTCGGGCACCGCGCCCCGCCGCAGCGCCACCACCGGCGTGCCGCAGGCCATCGCCTCGATCATGACCATGCCGAACGGCTCGTCCCACGACAGCGGGAACACCAGGCACCGGGCCCGGGAGAACAGCTCGCTCTTGAGCGCGCCGTCCGCCTCCCCCAGGTATTCGACGTCGGGCCCGAGCAGCGGCTCCACCCGCTCGCGGAAGTAGGCCTGCTCGGCCCGCTCGGCCCGCCTGCCGACCAGCACGATGCGGCGCCCGGCCGCCCGCGCCGCCTCCACCGCGAGGTGCGCGCCCTTGTCGGGGCTGAGCCGCCCCAGCCACAGCACCCAGTCGTCCTTGCGCTCCCGGAACGGCCACGCGGAGACGTCCACCGCGTTGTGCACCCGTCCCACCCAGTTCAGGTCGGCCGCGTGGGCCCGCTGTGCCGAGGAGACTGCCACCAGGGACACGTCCGCGCCGAGGCCCCGGTAGTAGTCGCCGAGCTCCCCGCTCACGTCGTTGTGGCAGGTGACGACCGTCGGCACGAGCCGCCCGGCGGCGGTGAGAGGCCCGGCCAGCGAGTGGTCGTGCACGACGTCCACGACCAGGCCCCGCAGGAGGCGGGCCGCCCTGGCCGCGTGCACCACCTCCGGATACGACTCGCCGATTCGTGCCGAGGGCGGCTCCTCGTAGGTCCGCAGATCCACGCCGCGGCCGGCCCCGACGACGGTGACCCGGTGCCCGCGCGCCCGCAGGCCGCCGACCAGACCGGCGATCACCGCCTCGATGCCGCCGTACGTGCGGGGCGGGACGTCGTACCACGGCGGCGCGACCATCGCGACGCGCAGGGCCCGTGTCATGGTGCTGGTCTACCCCTCTCACCTGCGGCGAAGCGGGCGAGAGGGGTGACCGATCAGCGCAGGGTGCCGTTGGTCATGCCGACCGGCTCCTCCGGGACGGCGACGAGGCCGAGCTCGGCGACCGACGCCATCAGCGGGTGGAACGGGACCACCCGCACGCTGTAGCCGAAGGCACCCGTGCGGTCCAGCGGCACGACGCCGGTGTAGTGCGCCCGGCCGTCGTCACCCGCCGAGTCGGCCTTGAGCGTGACGTAGCCGGGTGACAGCAGCTCGTCGTGCGCGCCCACCCGGCCGTAGGCGGCCTGGACCCGCACGTCCTCGGGCGACAGCTCGCCGAGGGCGATCGTGGCCCGCAGCTCCAGCCGGGCCCCCAGCTCGGGGGTGTCCCCCACGCCGGTCGCCTCGACGTGCTCGACCCGCACACCCGGCCATGCCTTGGCCACACGCAGCTTCCAGGCCGCGAACAGCCGGGCGTCGCCGTAGCCGTCGGCCGCGAGCGCGCGGGCGGAGGCCGCCGCCGGGGCGTACAGGTCGGTCACGTAGTCATGCAGCATGCGCCCGGCGAGCACCTTCGGCCCGAGCGAGCTCAGCGTGTGCTTGACCATCTCCAGCCAGCGCCGCGGCAGGCCGTCGGCGGCCCGGTCGTAGAAGCGGTCGGCGACCTCACGCTCGATGAGGTCGTACAGCGCCGTGGCCTCCAGCTCGTCGCGGCGATCGGGGTCGTCCACGCCGTCGGCGCTGGGGATCGCCCAGCCGTTGTTGCCGTCGTACCACTCGTCCCACCATCCGTCGCGGATGGACAGGTTGAGGCCGCCGTTGAGCGCCGCCTTCATGCCGGACGTGCCGCACGCCTCGAGCGGGCGCAGCGGGTTGTTCATCCACACGTCGGCGCCCGTAACCATGAGCTGCCCGAGCGCCATGTCGTAGTCGGGCAGGAAGACGATGCGGTGCCGCACGTCCTCGGAGTCGGCGAAGCGGACGATCTGCTGGATGAGCTTCTTGCCGCCCTCGTCGGCCGGGTGCGCCTTGCCCGCGATGACGATCTGCACCGGCTTGTCCGGATCCAGCAGCAGCCTGCGGAGCCGGTCGGGCTGGCTGAGCATGAGGGTCAGCCGCTTGTAGGAGGGCACTCGCCGGGCGAAGCCGATCGTCAGCACGTCCGGGTCGAGCGCCTCGTCCACCCAGCCCAGCTCGGCCTCGCTGGCGCCGCGCTGCCGCCACGACTTGCGCAGCCGCCGACGCGCCTCCTCGACCAGGCGAGCGCGCAGCGTGCCCCGGATGCCCCAGATGTCGGCCTCGGAGAGCTTGTGCACGCCCTCCCAGCCCTGCGCCTTGTCGATCAGCGAGGGCAGCTCCTTGCCGGCGAGCTCCATCATCTCCCGGCCGACCCACGTCGGGGCGTGGACGCCGTTGGTGATCGAGCCGATCGGCACCTCGTCCACGTCGAAGCCCGGCCACAGGCCCTGGAACATCTCCCGGCTGACCTGGCCGTGCAGCTCGGACACGCCGTTGACCCGCTGGGCCAGCCGCATGCCCATGACCGCCATGTTGAACACCGACGGGTCGGCGTCGGGGCCCTCAGGCTCCGCGCCGAGCTCCAGGATGCGGTCGACCGACACCGTCGGCCAGGCGTTCGAGCCGCCGAACTGCCGGGCGATCATCTCGGCGGGGAACCGGTCGATGCCCGCGGGGACCGGCGTGTGCGTGGTGAACACCGTCCCGGCGCGTACGGCCTCCAGGGCCTCCTCGAACGACAGGCGGGCCTCGGTGAGCTCGCGGATGCGCTCGAGGCCGAGGAAGCCCGCGTGGCCCTCGTTGGTGTGGAACACCTCGGGCTCCGGGTGGCCGGTGATCCGGCAGTAGGCCCGGATGGCCCGCACGCCGCCGACGCCGAGCAGCAGCTCCTGCATCAGCCGGTGGTCGCCGCCGCCGCCGTACAGGCGGTCGGTCACGTCCCTGGCGACCGCGTCGTTCTCGGCGACGTCGGAGTCGAGCAGGAGCAGCGGCACCCGGCCGACCTGGGCCACCCAGATCTGGGCGTGCAGGACGCGCCCCTCCGGCAGGCCGATCTTGATGCGGGCCGGAGCGCCGTCCTGCTCCTTGAGCAGCGTGAGCGGCAGGCCGCCCGGGTCGAGGGACGGGTAGTGCTCCAGCTGCCAGCCCTCGGCGGACAGCGACTGGGTGAAGTAGCCGTGCCGGTAGAGCAGGCCGACGCCGAGGATCGGCACACCCAGGTCGCTGGCGGCCTTGAGGTGGTCGCCGGCGAGGATGCCGAGGCCGCCGGAGTACTGCGGCAGGGCGGCGGAAATGCCGTACTCGGGCGAGAAGTAGCCGATCGCCCTCGGCGCGCCCTCCAGCGACTGGTACCACCGGGGGGCGGTCATGTACTCGCGGAGGTCGTCGGCGGCGTCGGCCAGCCGGCGCAGGAAACGCCGGTCCTGGGCGAGCTCGCGCAGCCTGCCGGCCTCGACCGCGCCGAGCAGCGCGACGGGGTCGTGATCGACACGCTCCCAGACCTCGGGATCCACCTCGGCGAACAGGTCCATGGTCTCGGGGTGCCACGACCATCGAAGATTTTGGACCAACTCGCCCAGAGGTGCGAGCTGTGAGGGAAGAACGGTTCGGACAGTGAACCTGCGGATAGCTCTCACGGGGCCAGACCCTAGTTACTCAGCGCCACGACGCGCGACCGAATCAAACTTGTCGTACTGCGATGCCAGTTCTCGAACGCTCTCACCACCATCAAACCGGTTCAAACCTCACTAAAGTACCTTTGACCTGGTGATGTGCACGCCGGACGATCTCCGGCGGCACGCAATGATCGATCTCCCGGGGAGACCGTCCCAAACACGGCGAGCGGTCTTTCGTTCGGCAGGGGTAAGAGTGGACTATTAGGGCAACCCCTGTATGAACGAGGAAGGGACCGCGGCCAGCGGGTCCCCGCCTTCCGTGCTGCCCGCCCGACCACATGCAGTTCCTGCCCCGCAAGCCCCGGCGGCACCCGGTGTGCCGCCCCCGGATACGAAGTGACGATGATCGGACGCATTCCCATCCAGGACATCCAGCCCGTCGTCGACTGCGGCCAGTGGCCCGCCAAGGCCGCCGCGGGAGAGACCTTCGAGATCAGCGCGACAGTGTTCCGCGAGGGACACGACGCGGTCGCCGCCGGCGTCGTGCTGATCGACCCGAGCGGCACGCCGGGCCGGATGACGCCCATGCGCGAGATCGCGCCGGGCACCGACCGGTGGAGCGTGGAGGTGACGCTCCCCTCCGAGGGCCTGTGGCAGTTCCGGGTCGAGGCCTGGAGCGACCCGATCGCCACCTGGATGCACGACGCGGGCATCAAGATCCCCCGCAACCTCGACGCCGACCTCATGTGCGAGGAGGGCGCCCGGCTGTTCGAGCGGGCGGCCAAGGGCGTGCGGGCGGCGGACTGCGCGGCGACGGAGGCGGGCGGCACCTGCGGGCACCGCGCCGCGCTGCTGGCCCTCGCGGCCCGCCTGCGGGACGAGGCGGTGGACCCCCGGGCGCGCTTCGCGGTGACCCAGCTGCCCGAAACGGCCGCGTTGATCGCCGCGCACCCGCTGCGCGACCTGCTCACCCGCTCCGGCCGCAACCGCATCAGGGTCGACCGGCGGCGGGCGCTGTTCGGCTCGTGGTACGAGTTCTTCCCCCGCTCCGAGGGGGCCGTGGTCGGGCAGGAGGGCGTCGCGCCCAAGTCGGGGACGTTCAGGACGGCGGCCAAGCGGCTCCCGGCGATCGCCCAGATGGGCTTCGACGTGGTCTACCTGCCGCCGATCCACCCGATCGGCACGCAGTTCCGCAAGGGCCGCAACAACACGCTGACCCCCGACCAGTACGACCCCGGGTCGCCCTGGGCCATCGGCGCGCAGGAGGGCGGGCACGACGCGATCCACCCCGACCTGGGCACGATCGAGGACTTCGACGCATTCGTCGCGAAGGCCCGTGAGCTGGGCATGGAGGTCGCCCTCGACCTCGCGCTGCAGTGCTCCCCCGACCACCCCTGGGTCAAGGAGCACCCGGAGTGGTTCAACATCCGGGCCGACGGCTCGATCGCGTACGCCGAGAACCCGCCGAAGAAGTACCAGGACATCTACCCCCTGAACTTCGACAAGGACCCCGAGGGGATCTACGCGGAGATCAAGCGGGTGGTCCGCCACTGGATGGACCACGGCGTGCGGATCTTCCGGGTGGACAACCCGCACACCAAGCCGGTCCGGTTCTGGGAGCGGCTGCTGTCGGACATCAACTCGACCGACCCCGACGTGCTGTTCCTCGCCGAGGCGTTCACCCGGCCACCGATGCTGCGCACGCTGGCCAAGGTCGGCTTCCACCAGTCGTACACCTACTTCACCTGGCGCAACTCCAAGCCGGAGGTCGAGGACTACCTGCGGGAGCTGGCCCGCGAGACCTCGCACTACCTGCGGCCGAACCTGTTCGTCAACACGCCCGACATCCTGCACGAGTACCTCCAGCACGGAGGCGTCCCGGCGTTCAAGATCCGGGCCGTTCTGGCCGCGTTGATGGCTCCTACGTGGGGTGTGTACTCCGGATATGAGCTGGCCGAGAACGTCCCGGTGCGTCCTGGCAGCGAGGAGTACCTCGACAGCGAGAAGTACCAGTACAGGCCGCGTGACTGGGCGGAGGCGGAGCGTGAGGGCCGAAGCCTTGCCCCGTTCATTACCCAGCTCAATTTGTTGAGAAGAGCACACCCGGCGCTCCAGGAATTGCGTAACCTACGGTTTCACAACGTCGACCAGCCGGACGTGATCTGCTTCTCCAAGCGGCTGCCCGGCGCCTACGACACGGCCACACGACGGCACGGACTAGGCGATGTCGTGCTGGCCGTCGTCAATCTGGATCCACACAACACACATGAGGCGACGGTCCGGCTCGACATGCCGGCCCTCGGTCTCGACTGGCATGCCGAGTTCGTCGTGGACGACCAACTGTCGGGCGAGTCGTACCGCTGGGGGCCGGCGAACTACGTGCGCCTCGATCCGCACGTCCATCCCGCACACATCCTCACGCTCCGCCACGGGTCAGCGCACCGTCCGTGAGCGCAGCTCTGCACATCCGGGGAGTCAACAGGTGAGCTCGACGACACCTCAGCCCAGCCACACGCAGCCCATCCCGAACACCTTCAACGAGGAGGAGCCGCGGGATCAGCGCTGGTACAAACGGGCTGTCTTCTACGAGGTGCTGATCCGTGGCTTCGCCGACTCGAACGGCGACGGCACCGGCGACATCCGCGGCCTCATCGAGAAGCTGGACTACCTCCAGTGGCTCGGCATCGACTGCCTCTGGCTGCTCCCGCTGTACGAGTCCCCTCTCAAGGACGGCGGGTACGACATCTCGGACTACATGAAGATCCTCCCGGACTTCGGTGACCTGGGAGACTTCATCCGGCTGGTGGACGAGGCGCACAAGCGCGGCATCCGCGTCATCGCCGACCTGGTCATGAACCACACCAGCGACCAGCACCCGTGGTTCCAGGCGTCCCGCCACGACCCCGACGGCCCGTACGGCGACTTCTACGTGTGGAGCGACACGGACGAGAGCTACAAGGACGCCCGGATCATCTTCATCGACACCGAGGCGTCCAACTGGACCTTCGACCCCGTCCGGGGGCAGTACTACTGGCACCGGTTCTTCCACCACCAGCCGGACCTCAACTTCGAGAACCCGGCGGTGCAGGACGCGATGATGGAGGTCATCCGCTTCTGGCTCGACCTCGGCATCGACGGGTTCCGGCTCGACGCGATCCCGTACCTGTTCGAGCAGGAGGACACCAACTGCGAGAACCTGCCGGCGACCCACGCGTACCTGAAGCGGGTGCGGGCCGAGGTGGACCGGATCTACCCCGACCGGGTGCTGCTGGCCGAGGCCAACCAGTGGCCGGCCGACGTGGTGGAGTACTTCGGCGACCCGGTCACCGGCGGCGACGAGTGCCACATGGCCTTCCACTTCCCGCTGATGCCGCGCATCTTCATGGCGGTGCGGCGGGAGTCGCGCTACCCGATCTCGGAGATCATGGCCCAGACGCCGAAGATCCCCGAGAACTGCCAGTGGGGCATCTTCCTGCGCAACCACGACGAGCTCACGCTCGAGATGGTCACCGACGAAGAGCGCGACTACATGTACTCCGAGTACGCCAAGGACCCCCGGATGCGGGCGAACGTCGGCATCCGCCGCCGGCTGGCGCCGCTGCTGGACAACGACCGCAACCAGATCGAGTTGTTCACCGCGCTGCTGCTCAGCCTGCCCGGCTCGCCCGTGCTCTACTACGGCGACGAGATCGGCATGGGCGACAACATCTGGCTCGGCGACCGGGACGGCGTCCGCACGCCGATGCAGTGGACGCCCGACCGCAACGCGGGCTTCTCGAACTGCGACCCCGGGCGGCTCTACCTACCCGTGATCATGGACCCGATCTACGGGTACCAGGCGATCAACGTCGAGGCGCAGCAGAAGAGCGCCAGCTCACTGCTCCACTTCACCAAGCGGATGATCGAGATCCGCAAGCGTCACCCGGTGTTCGGCCTCGGCGAGTTCACCGAGCTGAACTCGTCCAACCCGAGCGTGCTCGCGTTCGTCCGTGAGCTGGGCGACGACCGCGTGCTGTGCGTCAACAACCTGTCGCGCTTCCCCCAGCCGGTCGAGCTCGACCTGCGCAGGTTCGAGGGATCCACGCCGGTCGAGTGCATGGGCGGAGTTCCTTTTCCCCCGATCGGCGAGCTTCCGTATCTTTTGACGCTCCCTGGGCATGGGTTCTATTGGTTCACACTGCCCGTCACGCACAGGACGGCCGGCACGAAGGAGGAGTGACGACTTCACTTCAGGGACTCCTGGCCGGCTGGATCACCGGACAACGGTGGTTCGCCGGCAAGGGGCGCGCCATCGACGACCTGTCCATCGAATCCGAGATCGAGGTCGCCGCCGGTGATCCGGCGCTGCTGCATCTGATCGTGTGCGTGCGGCAGGGGGAGCGCCGCACGCGCTACCAGATCCCGGTCGGGCTGCGCGAGCATCTGCCCGACCGGCTCGACCACGTGCGGATCGGCACCTGCCACCGCGACGGCCGCGAGGTCGGCGTCTACGACGCGCTGCACGACTCCGCCCTGACGGGACACCTGCTGGAGGGGATGGCCGGGGACCGCCGGTTCGACGGCCTCGGCTTCCACCGCACCCATGGGGCGGAGATCGACACCTCGCTCCGTAGTCTCGTGCTGACCGCCGAGCAGTCGAACACCTCACTGGTGTACGGCGACAAGTACATATTCAAGCTGTTCCGCCAGCTCAACCCGGGGGTCAACCCCGAGCTGGAGATCATCACGGCACTCGCCGAGACGGGCTCGGCCCACGTGGCCAGGCCGTACGGCTGGATCGAGACCGAGCTCCAGGGCGAGCCGACCACCCTGGCGATCATGCAGGAGTATCTGCAGAACGCCAACGAGGGCTGGTCGATGGCTCTGACCAGCGTGCGCGACCTCTACGCGTGCCCGGAGGGCATGCCGGCGGAGGACGCCGGAGGCGACTTCGCCGGCGAGGCGCAGCGTCTCGGGCTGGCCACCGCGCAGGTGCACCGCGAACTCGCGCGGGCCTTCCCCACCGGGACGATCGAGCCGCCCGAGATCAAGCGGATGACCGAGCGGTTCCGCCGCCGCCTGGAGAAGGCGGTGGCCGAGGTTCCGAGCCTCGGCGAGCACGCGGGCGTCGCCGTCGAGGCGTTCGACCGGCTGGCCGACCTCGGCCATGAGATCCCGGTGCAGCGGGTGCACGGCGACTACCACCTCGGGCAGGTCATGCGGACCATGACCGACTGGGTGGTGCTCGACTTCGAGGGCGAGCCGGGCCAGCCGCTGGCCGAGCGGCGGGCGCTCGACTCGCCGCTGCGCGACGTGGCGGGCATGCTGCGCTCGTTCGACTACGCCGCACGGCACCTGCTGGCCGGGCATCCGAACGCCGACGGGCTGGAGAGCCGGGCCCGGGAGTGGTCGGAGCGCAACCGCGCCGCGTTCCTGGCCGGCTACTCCGAGGGCGGCGGCCGCATCCGCGGCGACGACGCCGTGCTGTTGCGCGCCCTGGAGCTCAGCAAGGCGGTGTACGAGGTCGTCTACGAGTCGCGTAACCGTCCCTCGTGGCTGCCCATCCCCATCGCGGCGTTCCGCTGACAAGATCAGGGTGTTCGGAGGGAAACATCTAGGGCAGGTTGGCGACATGGATTTGGACCGGCTGGCGGGGGGCGCGCACCACGACCCCCATTCCATATTGGGTGCCCATCCCGGGCCCGACGGCGTCACGATCAGGGCCCTGCGCCCCTTCGCGGAGAAGGTCGAGGTGCTGGCCGACGGCGCGGCGCACGAGATGGGCCACATCGGGTTCGGGGTCTTCGAGGTGACGCTGCCCGGCGTCGACAAGATTCCGGACTACCGCCTGCGCATCACCTATCCCGACGCCCCGCCGTACGAGACGGACGATCCGTACCGGCACTGGCCGACGCTGGGCGAGCTCGACCTGCACCTGATCGGTGAGGGACGGCACGAACGGCTGTGGGAGGTGCTCGGGGCGCGGGTGATGCGCCACGAGGACGTGGACGGCACGGCCTTCTCGGTGTGGGCGCCGAACGCGCAGGGCGTGCGGATGATCGGCGACTTCAACCACTGGAACGGCGCCGCCCACCCGATGCGCTCCCTCGGCCGGACGGGGGTGTGGGAGCTGTTCCTCCCGGGGATCGGCGAGGGCACGCGGTACAAGTTCCAGATCCTCGGCCTCGACGGCATCTGGCGGGAGAAGGCCGACCCGATGGCCCGCCGCACCGAGATCCCTCCGGCGACCGCCAGCATCGTCGAGAGGTCCGCGTACGAGTGGCGTGACCAGGAGTGGATGACCGACCGGGCGACCCGTGACGCCCTCGCCGAGCCGATGAGCACCTACGAGGTGCACCTCGGCTCGTGGCGGCCCGGCCTGTCCTACCGCGACCTCGCCCGCGAGCTGGTCGAGTACGTCAAGGACATGGGGTTCACGCACGTGGAGTTCCTGCCGGTCGCCGAGCACCCGTTCGGCGGCTCGTGGGGCTACCAGGTGACGTCCTACTACGCCCCGACGTCGCGGTTCGGCTCCCCCGACGACTTCCGCCACCTGGTGGACGAGCTCCACCGGGCCGGCATCGGTGTAATCGTGGACTGGGTTCCGGCGCACTTCCCGATGGACGAGTGGGCGCTGGCCCGCTTCGACGGCACGCCGCTCTACGAGCACGCCGACCCCGCCCGCGGCACCCACCCCGACTGGGGCACGTACGTCTTCGACTTCGGCCGCAACGAGGTGCGCAACTTCCTGGTCGCCAACGCGCTCTACTGGCTCAAGGAGTTCCACGTCGACGGCCTGCGGGTGGACGCGGTGGCCTCGATGCTCTACCTCGACTACTCCCGCCGCGAGGGCGAGTGGACGCCCAACGAGTACGGCGGCAGGGAGAACCTCGACGCGATCGAGTTCCTCAAGGAGATGAACGCCGTCGTCTACCGCGAGGAGCCGGGGATCGTGACGATCGCGGAGGAGTCGACCGCGTGGCCCGGCGTGTCGCGGCCGGCTTACCTCGGCGGGCTCGGCTTCGGCTTCAAGTGGAACATGGGCTGGATGCACGACACGCTCAGCTACATGTCCCGCGAGCCGGTCTACCGGCAGTATCACCACCACCAGATGACGTTCTCCCTGATGTACGCCTTCTCGGAGAACTTCGTGCTGCCGCTCTCGCACGACGAGGTCGTCCACCTGAAGGGGTCGCTGCTGGGCAAGATGCCCGGCGACGAGTGGCAGCGATTCGCCAACCTGCGGGCGTTGTACGGCTTCATGTGGGCCCACCCCGGCAAGCAGCTGCTGTTCATGGGCGGCGAGTTCGGCCAGGGGGCCGAGTGGTCGGAGGCGGGCGGCCTCGACTGGTGGGTGCTCGACTTCGACTTCCACCAGGGCGTACGCCGCCTGGTGCGGGACCTCAACCGGGTCTACCGCGAGTCGCCGGCGCTGTACTCCCGCGACACCACCCACGAGGGCTTCCGCTGGATCGACGCCGACGACGCCTCGGGCAACGTGCTGTCGTTCCTGCGGTACGGCGCGGACGGCTCGGTGCTCGCCTGCGTCGCCAACTTCTCCGGCTCCCCGCACGAGGACTACCACCTCGGCCTGCCGACCCCCGGCCGGTGGGAGGAGATCCTCAACACCGACGCGTACGAGTACGCCGGCAGCGGTGTCGGCAACATGGGCGCGGTCGATTCGGTCGAGGTGCCGCGGCACGGGCTGCCCTGCTCGGCCCGGCTGCGGGTGCCGCCGCTCGGCGTCGTGTGGCTGCGGCCGGTGGAGAGTCCCACGGCCGTGAGCCCGGAGATGGACGAGCGCGCCGAACCGGAGGAAGCGGCGGAGGCCGAGCCCGAGGGTCTGATCGCCGAATCCTGAGCTCTTACGGCCGGGGTCCGCGGCGCGGGCCCCGGCGGGGCGGACCCGGTCAGACGCGGCCGCGGAAGAGCTCGCGCAGGTCCCTTCCGCGGCGAGGCGGTTGAGACAGGCCCCACCGCGGCCGGTCAGAGCGTGACGACGACCTTTCCGGGGGCGTGTCCCTGTTCCACGTACCCGACGGCCGCCGGGATCTCGGCGAACGGATAGCTGCGGCCGATCACGGGAGTGACCTTGCCGGCCTCGATGAGCTCGGTCAGCCGTGCCAGGTCGCCCGGGATGTTCCGGGCGCCGATCACCTGGGTCATGACCACACGCTGGGAGACGAACGGCGACACCGCGAGCGTCGCGATCGTGTGGCCGACGGGCTGCAGCCACCGTCCGGCCGGCCCGCCGACGAGGACGTGGGTCCCCCGGGGCTTCAGCACCCGCGCGCAGGCCCTCAGGGCGCGGGTGCCCGCGATGTCGAGCAGCACGTCGTGGCGCGTCCCGCGCCGGGTGAAGTCCTCCTTCGTGTAGTCGACGACATCGTCCGCGCCGATCGACCGCACCAGGTCCGCGTTCCGGCCGCTGCACACACCGGTGACCTCGGCGCCGAACGCCTTGGCGAGCTGCACGGCGAAGGTCCCCACGCCCCCCGACGCCCCGTTCACGAGAACGGCCTGGCCGGGCTGGACTCCTCCCTGGTCGAGCGCCATCAGTGCGGTGACGGCCGCCAGCGGCACCGCGGCCGCCTGCTCGAACGACAGGTTCTCCGGTTTGCGGGCCAGCGCGCTCTCCCGCACGCACACGTACTCGGCGAAGCCGCCCTGCGTGAGCAGCGCGAACACCTCGTCGCCGGGGCGGAACCCGGTGACGCCCGCGCCGACCGCCTCGACCTGTCCGGCCACGTCGGCGCCCAGGACGCCGATCCGCGGCCGGCGCGGCCCGAGCGTGCCGCCCATCAGGCGCGCGACGTACGGCTCGCCCCTCATGTGGTGCCAGTCGTACGGCTGGACGGAGGTGGCGCGCACCCGGACCAGCACCTCGCCGGGACCGGGCACGGGCGTGTCGAGGTCGGTGAGCTCCAGGACGTCGGGCGAGCCGTACGAGCGTAAGACGAAGGCCTTCATCGGTTTCTCCTCGTCGCTTCGGCGGTGGGGAGATTCAGCGTAGGAAGCGCCGCCGACAGGGCGTATCAGCCGAAAGTACGCCCGATCGGCAGCCGATCGGGCGGTGTGAATCCGGCCGTTCCGCCGATGATCCGCACCGGCCTCGCGAATCATCATCGGGGTCATGACCGAAGGAATATCGACGGAACGGCCCACGCCCGCACGGAGCGGCTCGCCGGGCAGGAACCGCAGGACGGGATGGCTGGTGCCCGCCGCGCTGATCGCGCTCAGCGCCGTCCCCGTGATCGCCGGCGCCACCCGGCTGGGGCAGCTGACCGGCGGCGGGCCGGTCACGCACGACAGCGCCCGGTATTTCGCGACGCCCGCGCCCGTCGTCGCGCACATCGTCGCCGTCACCCTCTTCAGCCTCCTGGGGGCCCTCCAGTTCGCCCCGGGGTTGCGCCGCCGCAGGCCCGCCTGGCACCGCGCCGCCGGGCGGCTCGTGGTTCCGTCCGGGCTCGTCAGCGCGTTCTCGGGTCTGTGGATGACGCTGTTCTATCCCCCGCTGCAGAACGACAGCGCCCTCCTCGTGGGCCTGCGACTGGCGTTCGGCATCTTGATGATCGTGTCCCTCGTCCTCGGCTTCGCGGCGATCCGGCGGCGGGACGTCACCCGTCATCGCGCCTGGATGACCCGGGGCTACGCGATCGGCATGGGCGCGGGCACCCAGTTGCTGACCGTCGGGCCCTGGATGGCGCTGGCCGGCGAGCCCGGCCCGCTCCCCCGGGCGCTGCTGATGGGCGCCGGCTGGATGATCAACCTCGCCGTCGCCGAATGGGCCATCCGCAGAGGCCCCAAAGTCCCGGCCATGTCCCCCGAAGTGAGGTAGCCGTGCGTGCGGCCTCAGCCCGCGGGCTCGCCCTCCTCGCCCTCGGCGCGGCGGCTCTCGTGCAGGAGCGAACGCAGTCCGGCGGTGTCGATGACGTGGGCCAGTCTCGGGAAGACGCCGGTCATCAGGGCCTGGTGGACGTGCGGGTCCGGGTCGGTGACGCCGTCGGACAGGACGTAGAGCCGGTAGTCGCGATCGGCGGCGTCAGTGAGGGTGGACAGCACGACGCCGCTGGTGGTGATGCCGGCGACGACCAGGGTGGTGATCCCGCGGTCCCGCAGTCGCCGGTCCAGGTCCGTCGTGGAGAGCGCGCCATAGCGGGTCTTGCGGACGGTGATGTCGCCGGGCTCGGGAGCGAGCCGGTGGTCGATGCCCGCGCCGGGGTCCGCGTGGTGCAGGAGACGCTGCCGGCCGACGAAGGAGAACGCCTTGTTGGCCGGTGGGATCGCCGCCCAGTCGGCTTCGGTGAACCCGACTCGCACGTAGGCGACGGCGGCGCCGTGCGCGCGCATGTCGGCGATGGCGCCGGCCACCCGTGACAGCAGTGATTCCGTGTCGGGGAGCGAGGCCAGGATCGCCTGCTGGTAATCCATGACGAGCAGCGCGGCCGTCCGGGGGTCCAGCGCCGGGGTCGTGACGGTCATCTTCTCTCCTTGGGTGACGAGGATCGGGGTGAGCGACGGCCGTGGCGGCCCGTCAGGCGCGGCTCGCCGGGGCGGGCTCCGCCTCGGCGAAGGGCTCGGAGAGGGGCTCGGAGACGGGCTCGGAGACGGGCTCGGAGACGGGCTCGGAGACGGGCTCGGCGACGGGTGCCGCGGCACGCCGGGGGAGCAGCAGCGGGGTGGCCAGCAGGAGCACGCCGGCCAGGCCGATGGCCGCGCGCGGACCGAGCAGGCCGCCCAGCACGCCCCATACGGCCGTCAGCAGCGCGGTCGAGGCCTTGGTCGTCACCGTCCAGGCGGACAGCGTGCGGGCGATCCGCCCGGTCGCGGTGCGCTCGAGACGGTAGGTGGCGCAGACGGGGTTGAAGACCCCGCAGCAGAAGATGAGCCCGAGCTCGACGCCCATCACCAGCAGCAGCCCTCCGGTGCCCGGCCCCACGAAGGCCAGGCCGACGAGCCAGAGCGCGCGCAGCGCCCCGGAGACGACCAGGACCCGGTGCTGGCCGAACCGGGTGACGAGCGGCCGGGCCAGCCGCGCGCCGAGCAGCCCGCCGACGGAGGGCGCGGCGAAGGCGAGGCCGTACTGCCACGGCTCGAACCCGAGCCGCCCGAGCATCAGGACGGCCAGCAGCGCGTCCGCGGCCATCACCAGGCCGTTGAACACGGCGGTGTTGAAGAACAGCGGACGCAGCGTCGCGTCGGCGAGGATGTGCCGCCAGCCGTCGAGCAGATCCCCGGCCCGCATGCGCGCGGTCTCCCTTCGCTCGGGGCGCGGCTCCCGGCCGCCCGTCGCGCGGATGCCCAGGGCCGAGAGCAGGTAGCTGACCGCGTCGGCCACCACCGTCGCCACCGGGCCGAGGAGCCCGATCGCGGCGCCGCCCAGCGGCGGTCCGATGATCGTGGTCGCCCAGGACGTGGACTCGAACCGGGCGTTGGCGACGAGCAGGTGCTCGGCCGGCACCAGCGTCTTCAGGTAGGCGCCGGAGGCGGCGCGGAAGGTGATGTCGGCCGCCGCGACGACCACCGAGACCAGCAGGAGCTGGACGAAGGAGAGCACGCCGAGCGCGAACGCCGCGGGGATCGTCAGCAGCGCCGCGGACCGCACCAGGTCCGTCCCGATCAGCACCGGCCGCTTGCGGCGGAACTCCACCCACGGGCCGAGCGGCACCGCCACCGCCGCGCCCGCCGCCGCCCCCACGGAGGCCAGCGCCGCGACCTGCGCCGGCCCGGCGTGCAGCACCTGGACCGCGATCAGCGGGAACGCGCCGAAGGCGAGCCAGGTGCCGAGCGCGCTGGTTCCGTACGCCGCCCAGAGCCACCCGAACCGCCGCCCCAACCGGTGCCCGTTCCGCATGTCCGACGCCCCTCGCCATTCATCCGTACAACCGATTCGCGATCGGGGACATCAAATCGAGCGCCGTGACCGGAGATCAAACAACCGGAAGGCCACTCAGCCACAACAAACGGTTGTATCCATAAGGTGTCCGCATGGACCTCGACACCGTCCGGACCTTCGTCGCCGCCGCCGACGCGGGGCAGTTCCAGGAGGCCGCCGCCGAGCTGGCGGTCACCCAGCAGGCCGTCTCCAAGCGCGTCGCCGCGCTGGAGCGCGACCTCGGCGTGCGGCTGTTCACCCGCACGCCGCGCGGCGCGGAGCTCACCATCGACGGGCAGGCGTTCCTGCCCCATGCCCGGGAGCTGCTGCGCGCCGCCGACCGGGCCGTCGCGTCCGTGCGCACCGGCCGCCGGCCGCTGCGCGTCGACATGCTCACCTCACGCAGCGCGCCCTCGGGCCTGATGCGCGGCTTCCACCGCGCGCACCCCGACATCGACCTCGACGTGGTCATGCTGTTCGACATCGACAAGGCCGTCGCCGCGATCCGGTCCGGTGCGATCGACGCGTCCTTCCGGGCCGTCGCCATGCCCGGCCGGCCCCTGCCCGAGGAGATCGAGTCCGTCCGGGTGCTCGACGAGCCGCTCCAGCTCCTCGTCGGACCCGCTCACGCGCTGGCCGGCGCCCGGTCGGTGACCGTCGCCCAGCTCGCCGGGCACCGGATCTGGATGCCCGGCCTCGTCCCCGGCACGGAATGGACCGCCTACTACGACGACCTCGTCGCCGAGTTCGGCCTCACCATCGAGGCGACCGGCCCCAACTTCGGCTCCGACGCGCTCCTCGACACCATCGCCGACACCCCGGCCCTGGCCACCTTCATGGGCGGGCAGACCCGCCTCGTCTGGCCCGCCGGCCACGGCCTGCGGCGCATCCCGGTGACCGACCCCACGCCCGTCTACCCGCACTCGCTCCTGTGGCACCGCGACAACCCCCACCCCGCGCTGGCCACCCTCCGCGCCCACCTCGCCTCCGGGGCGGCCGCCCTCGACGCCACCGGGACGTGGGCGCCGGGCTGGGCGGTCCTGCGCTGAGAGCGATGCGGGACCCGGTCAGCTCCCGACGCGGCCGGTCTGGTGGGCCCAGATGGCGATCTCCACGCGGTTGCGGGCGCCGAGCTTGGCCATCAGGCTGGCGACGTGGGTCTTGACCGTGCTGAGCGAGATGTGCAGCTCGGCGGAGATCTCGCCGTTCGTCCGGCCGCGCGCCACGGCGGCGAGGATCTCCTCCTCCCGATGGGTGAGCGCCTCGACGGGCTGCGGGAGGGACGAGGCGCGACCGGTGCGGGCGAAGGTCCCGAGCAGCCGGGCGGTGACACTCGGGGCGATGAGCGCGTCCCCTTCGGCGGCGGCGTGGACGGCCTGGGAGAGCATCTCGGCGCCGGCGTTCTTCAGCAGGAAGCCCCGGGCGCCGGCCTTCAGGGCGGCGTAGACGTACTCGTCGAGGTCGAACGTGGTGATGACGACGACGGCGAGAGGGTCGGCGACGTCCGGCCCGGCGAGGGCTCTGGTCGCCTCGATCCCGTCGACGCCGGGCATGCGGATGTCGAACAGGCACATCCGGGCTTGTCAGGGAAACGCTTCTCTCGCCATATGCGCTCGTGGCC